>NZ_JBYRFX010000265.1:0-2238 GCF_057815775.1 Inquilinus sp. | reverse complement strand
CCTTCGGTCCGTCCCAGCTGCCCGGCAGCTACAAATTCGGCGCCTGGTACGACACCTCGACCGCGAACGACGTCTTCCGGGATGACGATGGCAATCCCGAGGTGCTCACCGGCCGGCCGTTCGAGGACCGGCACGGGCGCTACGGCGCCTATATCAACTTCCTTCAGCAGGTCACGCGCCCCGATGCCAGCAACCCTGGCCGGGGGCTGAGCCTGTTCCTCAACGCCACCATCGCCGACCAGCGGACCTCGGTGATCGACAACCAGATCGCGCTCGGCCTGATCTACACCGGGCCGTTCGATGCCCGCCCGGCGGACGAGATCGGCTTCGCCTTCGGGCGCACCCATGTCAACGACCGCGTGGCCAAGGGCCAGCGGCTGCTGGACAATGCCGGGCTCGGCCCCGTGGCGGTGCAGGATTCCGAATATGCCTTCGAGCTCTATTACGGCCTGCAGGCGACCGACTGGCTGATGGCGCGGCCCAACATCCAGTACATCCACCTTCCCGGCGGCACCAGCCACAACGATGACGTCCTGGTGCTTGGCCTGAAGACCTCCATCGATTTCTAGAGACCGCCTGGAAACGGGCCGGCGCGGCCGTCTGATGGCGGCCTCTCGGCTTCCGGTGCTCACGGACCCAAACGTCCGCTGCGCGCCGGTTCTCGAATCCACCACCAGCCGACTCACGCCAACCCGTTTCCAAACGATCTCTGACGCGGTTCCGGTCGGTGCCGGAGCGTTTGTCGCTCGACCGCACCGCAGGATCGGTGGACAATCGCGGCAACAAAAGCCGGGGGGCTGCGTTCTGGGAGTGCTTTCGGGCCATCGTCGATGGGCCGGCGACTGACCGTGCTGAGCGGGGGATCCAGACATGCCACTTCCATCGACACCACAGCCGAGATCGCGGCCGATCCTCCTGATATCAGGGTTGGTCTATGGCCTGATCGGCCTGGCGCTGGCGGCGGGCGGCGTCTGGCTTGGCCTGCTCGGCGGCTCGCTCTACTACGTCGTCGCCGGTGTCGGCATCCTGGTCACGGGCGGGCTGCTGATGGCCGGGCGGCCGGGGGCCCTGTGGGTCTATGCCGCCGTGCTGATCGGAACGCTGGCCTGGGCGGTCGCCGAGATCGGCTTCGACTGGTGGCCGCTCGCCGCCCGCGGCGATGTCATCTTCGTGCTGGGGCTGTGGCTGCTGATGCCATGGATCACGCGGCCGCTCAGCCATCCCGCCGGGCCATCGCGCATGATTATGACCCTGCCGCTGTGGGCCGGGGTGGTCGCGAGCGTGGTGGTGCTGGCGGTCGGCCTGTTCTCCACCTATCACGAGGTCCATGGCACGATCGCCGCCGCCGCATCCCCGCCGCCGCAGCCGCCCGCCGGTCAGCCGGATGAGGATTTGCGCGCCTATGGCCGGACCGAATCCGGTCAACGCTATTCGCCGCTGGCCGAGATCACCCCGGCGAATGCCAAGAACCTCAAGGTCGCCTGGACCTTCCGCACCGGCGACCTGCCCGGGCCGAACGATCCCGGGGAGACCACTTTCGAGGTCACGCCGATCAAGGTGCGGGACACACTCTATCTCTGTTCCCAGCACCAGCGCCTGTTCGCCCTCGACGCCAAGACCGGCACGCTGCGCTGGTCCTACGACCCCAAGGTGCAGAACAACCCGACCTTCCAGCACCTGACCTGCCGCGGCGTCTCCTACCATGAGACCGCGGCCGGGGCGGTCGACACCACGGGGAAGCCGGCGCCGGCCGATTGCCCGCGCACCATCTTCCTGCCGGTCAATGACGGCCGCATGATCGCGCTCAACGCCGACAGCGGCGCGCTGTGCCAGAGCTTCGGCGACCACGGCACGCTGAACCTGCAGGAGGGGATGGGCGTGCAGACGGCCGGCTTCTACGAGCCGACCTCGCCGCCGAACGTCAGCGACAAGATCATCGTCATCGCCGGCTCCGTGATCGACAACTACTCGACGCAGGAGCCCTCGGGCGTCATCCGCGGCTTCGACATCCACACCGGAAAGCTGGTCTGGGCCTGGGATGCCGGGGCGGTGGACGAGAACGCGCTGGCCTCCGCGACCCACACCTACACGAACAATTCGCCCAATTCGTGGATGACCGCGTCCTACGACCCGAAGCTGGGCCTGGCCTACATGCCGATGGGCGTGCAGTCGCCCGACATCTGGGGCGGCAACCGCACCCCGGAATCGGAGCGGTATTCGAGCGCGCTGGTGGCGCTG
>NZ_JBYRFX010000264.1:0-12016 GCF_057815775.1 Inquilinus sp. | reverse complement strand
GTTCGGGCGAGAAGTCCGGCGGCGTCTCGCCGGCCAGGAAGCGCGTGCGCTGCCGGGCGGCGTATTCCGTGTTCTTGGCACAGAGCGGCCCGGCGCCGATGAACATCACATTGGAATAGCCGGTGCCGCGGTGTTCGCCGCCGACCGCATGGATGCAGTCCGGATGCCACCAGACGGTGTCGCCGGGCTCGGCATGGGGGATCGACACCTGGGCATCGATCAGCGGCTGGTGCCATTGCGGCAGGATTGCCTGCGCCTTGCCGCGCCCGGCGCCGCAGATCAAATCGTCCGGCACGTCGTCCAGCAATGGCCGCAGCAGCAGATAGGCGACGGAGTGCCGGATCATCGGCACCACCTGCAGCGTGCCGTCGTTCTTGCCCTGGCCGGTCAGGGCCAGCCAGCCCTGGTAGGACCGGAAGAAGGTGCTGGTGTTCGGCGCCGGAAACTCCCGCGCCTCGACCCGGAACTCGCCGTCGAACGGATCGTGCCGCTCCCAGTCGCCGGCGAAGATCCGGCGGTAGACCTTGCGATAGCCGGGGTCGAGCCAGCGCTCGATCGAGCCGCCATCCATGTGCGGCGACAGGCCGAGCGTGGTGTCGCCCGGCTGGCGCCGGCGGATCCGGTCGGCATAGGCGACCTCGCGGTCGGGGTCGAAGAACATCCGGCCGGCGGTTCTGTCGTCGCCGGTGTCGGAGAAGCGCCACAGCCGGTTCAGGAAACGCCGGGCCGTGGCCATATCAGGATGCTGCCGGGCCTCGACCTGCGGCCGCGACCAGTAGACAGCGAAGATCTGCGGTGTCTTGGCGCTCAGCCCGCCGAAATACGTCTGCAGGTTGCCGTCGTCTTTCTGCCCGGCGTAGTTGTTCTCTTCGATATAGGCGGCGACCTGATCGTTCCAGCGGGTGATCTGGTCCTTCGCCACCGTACCACGGATCAGGGCGGCGCCGCGGCGGTGGATCTCGGCCACCTGGGCCGCCGGTACCGTGTTCGCGACGATGTCGGCGAACTGCACCACCGGGATGGTCGGCTGTCCACTGGCATCGATGTCGCGGATCGCATCGGCCTCGCGGCGCACCGCGTCGTCCAGCCGTCGCCAGACGCCGGCGACGTCGCCGATCGCACTGCGCAGGTCCCGCTTCACCGCGCGGATCTGCGCGGCATCTTCCATCTCGGTCATTCCGTCCGCCTCGTCCCGACAGATCCAGCTGTCAGCCTGCACCGGGCCGGCCATGTCGTAAAGATCGGGGGAAGGGGATATGTGGTTCCTAGGACAGTGGTCCTGATTAGGCATGATCCAAATGAGGAATACATTTAATTTGTATATTACTAAAATTTAATATAATTCCAAATTATTCCAACCGGGCGCTGCCATTCGGGCTGTGCGGCAGGGGAGGATGACCACCGCAAGAGAGTGGGGCGTCCACGGAGTGCGGTGGCGGATCGGTGGAGTCTGTATCGGGCTATGGGGTGTTCGTCTCACGCTTCGATTGAGCGAGGTGCAAGAGACTACCCGGATAGGTTGCTGCAGACAATATCCGTAATGGGCTATGTTCCGCAACCATGGAGCTTGCGCCATGCGCGACTTCAGCAAATGATGACAGAACGGTAAGGTCGGAGTTGAGGTGACTTTAGATCACCAAATGTCCGACATGAAATAGTGTTTCACACTATAGTTGAATTTGTTGCGTAATGCGGTTTCTGATCGTTCGTGTGGAGGGGGGGGTATGATTCATCGCTGTGCAGTGATCAGTCTGGTCGCGCTCGTTGTGGCCGGCTGCGCGGTGAAACCGCAGCCTTTGACCCAAGATGAAATTGCCGCCTTTTCCGCCGACCGCTTGGCGCGGGTGACGGCGAACCAGGAGCCAATGCACGGCAAGGTCGACCTCTATGAGGCGATGGCGCGGGCGATCAAATACAACCTGGACGCGCGGGTCGAAGCCACCGAAGCCTCTCTGCGGCTGGCCGAGGCGGATTACGGCCAATATGACATGCTTCCCAAGCTGGTCGCCGGGTCCGGCTATCTCGGCCGCAACAATGTTGGTGGCACCGAAAACGACCGGGACGACCGCGACACCTACACCGCCGACCTGCAGCTGAGCTGGAACATCCTGGATTTCGGCCTGTCCTACTACCGGGCCAAGCAGCTCGCCGACAAGGCGCTGATCCAGGAAGAGACCAAGCGCAAGGTGGTCAACCGCCTGATCGAGGATGTGCGCACGGCCTATTGGCGGGCCGCCAGCTACCAGCGCCTGGTCGGCCGGATGAAGACCCTGGAGGGCCGGGTGCAGCGGGCCCTGGCGGACACCCGCCACCTCGCCGCCTCGGCCGAGACCTCGCCCACCACGGCGTTGGCCTATGAGCGCGAGCTGATCCAGATCAAGCGCGAGCTGGGCACGCTGGAGGGCGAGCTGCTGGTTGCGAAGGCGCAACTCGCCTCGCTGATGAACGTGCCGCCCGAGACCGACTACCAGGTCGAGGTTCCGGACAAGGCGAAGATCGCCGAGATCGACGAGCACGACAGCGTCCAGCACCTCTACCAGATCGCGCTGCAGAACCGTCCGGAGATGCGCGAGGTCGCCTATGAGCTGCGGATCAATTCGAACGAGGCGACCGCCGCCCAGCTCGAATTGCTGCCCGGCATCAACCTGTTCGGAGGCGTCGACTACGACTCCACCTCGTCGCTGCTCAGCAACAACTGGATCTCCTGGGGTGCCAAGGCCAGCTGGAACCTGATGAAGTTCGCGGAGTATCCGGCGCATGACAAGGTGATCAGCCAGCAGGATGCCTCGCTCGACATGAAGTCGCTGTCGGTGGCGATGGCGGTGATGACCCAGGTGCATGTCAGCCGGGCCCGCTTCTTCCAGCTGGAACGTCAGTATTCGACCGCGAGAGAACTGTCCAGCGTCCAGCGCCGGCTGCTCAACAGCGTCCGCACCGAAGTGTCGGAGGACCGCAGCAGCGAGCAGACGCTGATCCGCGAGGAGATGAACACGCTGCTGGCCGATGCCAAGCTGGATACCGTCTACGCCGACGTCCAGAACGCCTACGCCAATGTCTATTCGGCGCTGGGTCTCGACCCGTTCCCGGGCAACCTCAACACCAATGACAGCGTCGCCGTGGTGGCGTCGTCCCTGCGCCAGATGTGGCTCGAGCGCGGCCAGGGCCGGTCCCTCGCCGTGGCCGCCAATTGAGGCCGGGCCAGCACGCCAGGAGAGCCTTGGCCGGATTGGTCCTGGCTGCGACCGTCGCTGCCCGGCTGTCTTGGGCGGCGCCCGCCGCGGCTGAGGAGACCGAGGTGGTGCGCGGCATCCTGCGCGCGGCGCAGCAGGCGACGCTGACCACCGATCTGGGCGCGCGGATCACCGCGATCGGCTTCAAGGAAGGGGTGCGCTTCGCCAAGGGCGACGCGCTTATTACCTTCGACTGCGGCCGCCTGGAGGCCGAACTGGCGGCGGCGACGGGGCGGTTCCAGGCGGAGAAGCTGACCTACGACAATCTCGCCGTGATGCAGCGCAGCCGGGCGGTCGGGGCGATCGAGACGCGGATCGCCAAGGCCAAGGCGGACGCGGCCCAGGGCGAAGCCGACGTGATCAGCAAGAAGATGACCGATTGCGTCATCGAGGCGCCGTTCGGCGGCAGCGTCGCCGGGCTGGCGGTGAACCCGCAGGAAACGCCGGGCCCAGCCACGCCGCTGATGACCATCGTCGATGACGGGCCGCTGGAGGTGGATGCCCTGGTGCCGTCGCGCTGGCTGAAATGGCTGCAGCCCGGCATGACCGGGACGCTGCACCTGGACGAGCTCGACCTGTCGGTGACGGCGGAGATCGTCCGCATCGGCGCCGTGGTCGACCCGGTCAGCCAGACCGTGAAGGTGACCGGCCGCCTGACCGGCCACGACCCAGCCGTGCGCCCGGGCATGAGCGGCGCCTTCACCCTCGCGGCACCGGGCGGGTAAGCCATGGCCACCGCGCTCAAACCCCCCGGCCCCCAGGCCGAGAAGCCGTCCGGTCCTGCCGCCGTCGAAACGCCGGCCGCGATCAAGGCCGACCTGCCGCGGCCGGTGTCCGAACTGCGGCGGCCCGGCGCGGGGCTGGAGCAGTTGCTGAAGGTCGAGGCCGAGATGCGGCACGCCACCACGGCGGCCGAACTTGCCTTCATCACCACCAATGAGACCGCGCGCCTGGTGCGGGCGCGCCAGGCCTTCCTGGTCCGGATCCGCGGCCGGCGCTGCAAGATGACGAACATTTCCGGCGTGTCCGACATCACCCGGGAATCGCCGCGCGTGGTCTGGATCGAGGGGCTGTGCCGGAACCTGGCGCGGCAGGCGGGGCTGGCCGAACGGCGGGCCTTCGTGCTGCCGGCCTATTGCGACCCGAAGGACGAGGAGCATCAACGCTACCCGTTCCATGATCTGGTCTGGGTGCCGTTGCGGCTGGCCGACGGCCATGTCTTCGCCGGGCTGCTGCTGGCCCGCGAGACGCCCTGGATCGAGCCCGACCTGGTGATCGCGCAGCGTCTGGCCGAGACCAGCGCCCATGCCTGGGGCGCGTTGACCGGCCGGCGCCGGCTGAAGCGATCGATCTCGATCCCGCGCAGCCTGTGGCTGCTCGGCGCGGCCGCCATCATCGCCACAGGCTTCATCCCGGTGCCGTTGACCGTGCTGGCGCCGTTCGAGATCGTGCCGGTCAGCCCGCGCATCGTTGCCGCCCCGGTGGATGGCGTGGTCGAGCGCATCGCGGTGTCGCCGAACAGCGCGGTGACGCAGGGCCAGTTGCTGTTCGCCATGAACGACACCACCTGGCGCAACGAGCTTGATGTGGCGCAGCAGGAGGTGCTGGTTGCCGAGGCGCGGCTGAAGCAGGTGACCCAGGGGTCGATCGACGACCCCAAGGCCCGGCGCGAGATGGGCGTGGCCAAGGCTGAGCTCGACCTCAAGAGCGCCCAGCGCGACTACGCCCAGGACCTGCTGAATCGCAGCGTGGTCACGGCGCCGGCCGCGGGCCTGGTGATCTTCTCCGACCGCAAGGACTGGGAGGGGCGGCCGGTCTCGATCGGCCAGCGCATCATGCAGATCGCCGACCCCGATACGGTCGAGATGCAGGTGACGATCCCGCTGGCCGACGCGGTGGCGGTGGAGCAGGGCGCGCCGATCCGCGCCTATTTCGATTTCGATCCGCTGACCCCGCTGGGCGCCGAGATCCGGCTGGCCAGCTTCGAGGCCCGCAACGTCGAAGGCGTCGGGCTGGCGTACCGGGTCTATGCCACGATCCGGCCGGGCCAGGCGTTCCAGCCGCGGCTGGGGCTGCGCGGCACCGCCCGCGTCGCCGGCAAGGACGTGCCGCTGGCCTATTACCTGTTCCGCAAACCCGTCTCCGCGGTGCGCCAATGGCTGGGTCGTTAGCCGCCGCCGCACCGCTGATCGGGGCTGCGCCGGCGCCGTCGGTGCAGGACCTGCCGCTGCCCCGGCTGCGCGAGGATCTGCGCATCCAGCGCGCCGGCCCATCCTATGACGGCAGCCCGGCCTGGGTGCTGTTCGACCCGATCGCCAACCGGCATTTCCGCCTGTCCTACGAGATGTTCCAGATCCTGTCGCTGTGGGACAAGGGCAAGACCCTGGGCGGGCTGCAGCAGGCGGTCGAGCGCCGGTTCGAGCGCGAGGTGCCGACGGACGAGCTGGAGCATGCACTGCGCGTGCTCGACCACAGCCAGCTGCTCAGCGTGCCGATCGTCGGCGGCTGGCGGGCGCTGTACGGCAAGTCGCTGCAGCACAAGCCCGGGCTGTTCCGCTCCGCCATCCACAACTACCTGTATTTCCGGATTCCGCTGGTGCGGCCGGAGCCGTTCCTGAAGGCGGCGTTGCCTGTCGCCTCGATCTTCTTCACCCGCGGCTTCGTCGCCATCACCGTGCTGGTGGCGCTGGTCGGCATCTATCTCGCCACCCGGCAGTGGGAGCTGTTCACCCACACCTTCTCGTCCTTCCTGTCGCTCGAAGGCCTGGCCTTCTACGGCGCCGCCATCGTCATCGTGAAGTCGATGCACGAGCTGGGCCACGGCTTCTCGGCCTACCGCGCCGGCTGCAGGGTGCCGCATATGGGGCTGGCCTTCCTGGTGTTGGCGCCGATGCTCTACACCGACGTCACCGACGCCTGGCGGCTGAAGCGGCGATCCAGCCGCCTGCTGATCGACTGCGCCGGCATCCTGGTCGAGCTGTGCATCGCGGTCTATGCGCTGCTGCTGTGGAACTTCCTGCCGGACGGCCCGTGGCAGAGCCTGGCCTTCTCGCTGTGCACCGTCAGCCTGTTCATGAGCCTGCTGCTCAACCTCAGCCCTCTCATGCGGTTCGATGGCTACTATATCCTCAGCGACCTCTGGGGCATCGAGAACCTGCAGATGCGGGCCTTCGCCATGCTGCGCTGGGGCCTGCGGGAGCTGTTGTTCGGCCTGAAGGCCGCGCCGCCGGAACATTTCAGCCGGGCGACCCGCAACCTGCTGATGGTCTACGCCGTCTGCGCCGTGATCTATCGACTGGGCCTGTACTTGGGCATCGCGCTGCTAGTCTATCACTTCTTCATCAAGATTGTCGGCATCGGCCTGTTCATCATCGAGATCGTGTTCTTCATCCTGCGGCCGGTGATCTCCGAAATCAGGGAATGGCGGAAAATGCGCGCCGAAATCCTGTCGCGCCCCCGGACCTGGCTGACCCTGTCGGTCGCTGCGGGGCTGGTGCTGTTGTGCTTCCTGCCGCTGTCCACCCGGGTGCATGCGCCGGCGATCATCGAGCCGGCGGCGCTGGCGCGGGTGTTCCCGACGGTGCCGGGCCAGGTCGACAGCGTCTCGGTCGTCGTCGGCCAGACCGTCCATGCCGGCGACGTGCTGGCGCAGCTGCGGTCGCCCGATGTCGACTTCCAGCTGCGCAAGAAGACGCTCGAGCTGGCCAAGGTCGAGGCGCAGCTGTCCATGATGGGCGGCGATGCCGAGACCAGGGCGACGCGGCTGGTGCTGGAGACCAATGCCCAGAGCGCACGCACGGCGATCGAGGGGCTGCAGCGGCGCCAACGGCAGCTGACCGTGGTGGCCCCGATCGACGGCCGCATCGCCGAGACGAACCGTGAGTTCGATGCCGGTCGCTGGGTCTCGCTGGCCGACCAGATCGCGGTGATCGAACAGCCCGAAGGAGCCGAGCTGCGCGGGTATGTCAACGAACAGGATCTGTTCCGGATCGCGGCGGGCGGCAACGGCATCTTCGTGCCGGAAGATGTGTCGCAGCCGAGCCTGCCGGTGCGGATCGCCTCGATCGCCGGCTCCGGGGCCGATGTCATCGATATCCCGTATCTGACCAGCACGCATGGCGGGAAGGTCGAGGTCTACACGGCCGCGCAGCAGGGCGGCGAGGAGCGGGCGGCGGCCGCCTATTTCGGCGTCCGCGCCGAAGCGACCGGTCCCGTCGGGCCGCTTCCGGGCGTGCTGCGCGGATCGCTGGTGCTGGACGGCAAGCCGGAAAGCCTGGCGGTGCGGGCTTGGCGCCAGGTGCTGAAGGTCGGGATCCATGAAGCCGGATTCTGATCGCCTGACCGGTCTGCGGCCGCCGCTGTGCGGGCGGCGCGGGCCGGTGTGCGGAGAGTGGAATTCATCGCGGTCCTCCGGCTTCGGGGCGGCCGCGGTGCAGGGGCAGGAGGCGTAGATGGTGCGGTTCTTTGGTGCGCATGGGACGGATGGCGTGGCGCGGCCGCAGGATCGGCAACAGCGCTACCGGCACATGCTCATGCTGCTGGAACAGCGCATCGTCTATGACGGCGCCGGTGCGGCGACGGCCGAGAAGGCCTTCGGCAAGCATGACGGCGGTCGCTCCGATGGCGGCGACGGCGGCAAGTCCGGGCACCAGGATGGCGGCCGGGGGGCCGACACCGACCGGATCAAGGACAAGGCGTCGGACCATCTCGGCGATGCCGCCAAGGGGCACCGCCAGAGCGAATCCTCCGAGGATCGTGCGCATCGCCTGTTTGCGGCCCTGGCCGATGTCCGCGACACGCATGAGAAGCCGCACGAGATCGTCTTTATCGATAACAACGTCGTCAACAGCGCCCAGCTGCTGAAGGACATTGCCAAGGACCACAAGGACTACGAGGTCGTGCTGCTCGACCCGCGCCGGGACGGGCTGGACCAGATCGCCGAGACGCTGAAGGGCCGCACCGATATCAGCGCGATCCACATCATCTCGCATGGTGCGGAAGGGCAGCTGTATCTGGGCGAGGCGATGTTGGATGCGAAGTCGATCGCGTCCGGCAGCCATGCCGAGGACATGGCCACGATCAAGTCGGCGCTGACCAAAGACGCCGACATCATGATCTATGGCTGCGATGTCGGCGCCGGCGCCAAGGGCGAGGCCTTCGTCAAGGCGCTGGCCACGGCGACCGGGGCGGATGTCGCCGCCTCGATCGACGACACCGGCGCGGCCAACCTCGGCGGCAACTGGGTGCTGGAGCGTCAGCAAGGCCATATCGAGACCAGGGCGATCGCGGAGCCGCAATGGGAAGGGCTGCTGACCCGGACCAACAGCGGCACCTGGACGGTCGCCGGCAACGGCCTCAGCGCCACCAACACCACCGACGGCATCACCACCACCGTCACCTTCGTGGCCAATTCGGCCAACAGCAGCTTCACCACGACCTCGAACCAGACCTTCAACAACATCTCGGTCTTCGACAATGCGGCCCAGGGCACCGCGTCACTGGGGACCAACTTCAACTGGGACACGACGCCGGACGCGGCGACCAACCCGGCCGCCCCCGATGCCGGCACCGGCACCATCACCATCACCTTCTCCAAGGCGGTGACCGACCCGGTCCTGAACATCGACCGGCTCGGCGGCCAGGCCGGCACGATCGCGAACAGCTCCCAGCTGGTGCTGCTGACCGCGGGCGTCACCCTGTCCCGGCTCGCCGGCACCTCGCATTTCACGGTCGACGCTGCAGCGGGCGCGATCAACAACAGCCAGAACAACCAGACCGTCGGCAGCACCTTCTCCGGGGAATCGAGCACCAATCCGACCCTGGGCACGGCAGCGGGCAGCGTGCAGCTGGTCGGCACCTTCACCACCGTCAGCTTCCGGATCCAGGCCGCCCCGGGGACGCTCGAGGGCGCGGCCGGCGACGGCATCGAACTCGGCGTGGCGGTCGATGCGCCGCCGACCGCGGTCAATGACAGCTTCACCATGGCCGAGGACAACGGCTCGACCACGATCAATGTCCGGGCCAACGACACCGATCCGCGCAACGACGCTTTGACTGTGACCCAGGTCAACGGCTCCTCGGTCACGGTCGGCGGCCCGGCCGTGGCCGTGACCGGCGGCTCCGTCGTGATCGACGCCACCGGCAACCTGGTGTTCACCCCGACCAAGGATTTCGTCGGGACCAGCACCTTCACCTACACCATCCGGGACCCGGCGGGCGGCACCTCGACCGCCACGGTTACCGGCACTGTCACCCAGGTCGACGACCCGCCGGTGAACACCGTGCCGGGCGGGCAGAGCACGCCGGAGGACAGCCCGCTCATCTTCTCGAACGCGAACGGCAACGCGATCTCGATCTCGGACCCAGATGGCGGCATCCAGACGGTGACGCTGACCGCCACCAACGGCACGATGACGCTGGGTGGCCTGGCCGGGCTGACCTTCACGGCCGGCGACGGCACGGCCGACGGGACGATGACCTTCTCGGGCACCATCGCCGCCATTAATGCCGCCCTGCAGGGCCTGGCCTTCCGGCAGTCGGTCGCCGACTACAACGGCCCGGCGCAGATCTCGATCAAGACCGCCAACCCGTCGACCCCGGCCACCAACTTCACCAATGGCGGCTTCGAACAGCCCGATTTCACGGGCACGCCCGCGGTCCACATCGTCAATGAGAGCACGGTGCCGGGCTGGGACACCGACGCCACCGACAACCAGATCGAGATCTGGGATTCCGGCTTCAACGGTGTTGCGGCCTTCGAAGGCAACCAGTTCGCGGAGCTGAACGCCAACCAGGTCGCGGCGCTGTTCCAGACCTTCCAGACCCAGGCTGGGTCGGATTTGACGGTGCAGTTTGCCCATCGCGGCCGCCAGGGCGTCGACACGATGCGGGTGGTGGCGACCGACCTCGGTGCCGACGGCATCGCCGGCACGGCGGATGATGTCGTGCTGCTGAACGAGGTGTTCTCGGACAACAACACGGCGTGGGGATCCTACAGCCGGGTCTTGACCAACAATGCCAGCGGCAATCTGGTGCGCTTCGAGTTCCGGTCGATCAGCTCCGCCGGTGGCAACCCGAGCATCGGCAACTTCGTCGACGGCATCAAGCTGCAGCAGGCGCTGGTCGACAACGACGTGATCCCGATCACCATCACCCCGGTTCAGGACGCGTTCAACGACACGGCGACGACCACCGAGGACACCTCGGTCCGGATCAACGTCAACTCCAATGACAGCTTCGAGAATGCCGGCCACACCATCACCGCGATCAATGGCACCGCCATCGCGGTCGGCGGCTCGGTTGCCGTCACCAACGGCTCGGTGACCCTGAATGCCGATGGCACGCTGAACTTCAACCCGGCCACCGATTACAACGGCCCGGCCAACTTCACCTACACCGTGACCTCGGGCGGCGTGACGGAAACGGCCCGGGTCGACGTCACGGTCACCGCGGTGAACGACGCCCCCGTGAATACGGTGCCGGTGGCGCAGGTCACGCCGGAAGACACCCATGTCGTCTTCTCCGCCGGCAACGGCAACGCCGTCCGGGTGACGGATGTCGACGGCGACACGCTGACGACGACGCTCAGCATCGCCAACGGCACGTTGACCCTGGGGTCGACCGCCGGCGTCACGGTCACCGGCAACGGCACGGGGACGGTGGTGGTGACCGGTTCGGCCGCGGCGATCAACGCCGCCTTGAACGGCTTGGATTACGCGCCGACGGCCGACTACAACGGCCCGGCCACGCTGAACATCAGCACCAGCGACGGCGCGCTGACCGACACCGACACCGTCGGGATCACGGTGACGCCGGTGGCGGATATCGCCAACGACACGGCGACAACGGCGGAAGACACGCCGGTGCTGATCGACGTCAACGCCAATGACAGCTTCGAGAATCTCGGTCACCTCATCACCGCGATCAACGGCACGGCGATCGCGATCGGCGGCTCGGTCGCCGTCACCAACGGCTCCGTGCGGCTGAATGCGGACGGCACGCTTAGCTTCACCCCGGCCGCCAACTACAACGGCCCGGCCAACTTCACCTACACCGTGACCTCGGGCGGCGTGACCGAGACGGCGACCGTCAGTGTGGCGGTCACAGCAGTGAACGATGCGCCTGTCAACACCGTGCCGGCGGCGCAGAACACGGCGGAGGACACCGGGCTGGTGTTCTCCACCGGCAACGGCAATGCGATCCGGGTGACGGATGTCGATGGTGACACGCTGACCACGACGCTGAGCATCGCCAACGGCACGCTGACCCTGGGGTCGGCCGTGGGTGTGGTGGTGACGGGCAATGGCACCGGCACGGTGACGGTCACCGGCTCGGCGGCGGCGATCAATGCGGCGCTGAATGGCCTGACCTATTCGCCGACGGCGGATTACAACGGCCCGGCGACGCTGAATGTCAGCACCAGCGACGGCACCCTGACCGACAGCGATACCGTCGGCATCACGGTGACGCCGGTGGTCGACATCACCAACGATACGGCGACGACGGCGGAAGACACGCCCGTCATCATCGACGTCAACGCCAATGACAGCTTCGAGAATGCCGGCCACCTGATCACCGCGATCAACGGCACGGCGATCACGATCGGCAGCTCGGTGGCCGTGGCCAACGGGTCGGTGACGCTGAACGGGGATGGCACGCTCAGCTTCGCCCCGGCCGCCGACTACAACGGCCCGGCCAGCTTCACATACACGGTAACCTCCGGCGGGGTGACGGAAACGGCCCGGGTCGACGTGACGGTCACGGCGGTGAACGATGCCCCTGTCAAC
>NZ_JBYRFX010000263.1:0-3290 GCF_057815775.1 Inquilinus sp. | reverse complement strand
GCGGCCGAGGACAGGCGGGATGACGCGCAGGCGGAGCGGGCCGAGCGTCATCGGGCCGTCGCCCGGGGCGTGATCAAGGCCATCGACGCCGCCACATCGGATGCTCCCGAGGACCGCGAAAGGCTGACCACTGAACTATGGGACCGGATGGACAATTGCGACCGGATCGACGTCGACCGGGCCGACACCATCCCGCCGATCGACATGCTGATCCGGCAGATGTGCCGCAATCTCGGCATCAAGCCCGAAAAGCCGGCCTTTGCCGCCGGGACGAAGGTGAAGGACGAAGGCCCGGCCGCAGAAGCGGACATCCTCAGCGTTGCCGGCATCCGCTTCCGGCGCGGACGCTTTCGCCGGGTGCCGTCGGCCGAACTCGGCCGTCCCGTGACCGAGCACTACATGCTCGACACCGACACCAACGAGATCTTCCCGCCACCACCACCGCCCTTGCCGGCATCGGCCGATCCAGACCGAGCGCCACCCGATCCGGGCGACGCCGGACCGTCGGCCGCGACAGGCCCGCCGGACGACCCATCCGATGAGGATCTGATCGCCGCCGAAATCCGGCGCCGCGAAACCCAGGCCTGGCAGCGGCTGCGGGCGGCCGTGCACATGCGCGCCTCCGGGTTCGGCTGACGGCGGTGCCGACGGCCGCCTGTCAGCCCTTCAGAATTCCCCACACCGTCATCGCGAGCCGAAGGCGAAGCGATCCAGCGGCACCGCCCTCTGGATTGCGTCGCTGCGCTCGCAATGACGGTGTGGGGCCAAGCTCGTTGGATGTCCGGATTCGAGGTCGATTAAGACAACATCAAACTGTCATGCCCGGACTTGATCCGGGCATCCAGTGTCTGTCGACATCTTCTGGATCACCGGGTCAAGCCCGGTGATGACAGGAAAGGAAAGCGGAAAGGCCTGGCCCCGTCGGTCCTTTACTTCTCCACCGTGCGGTTCCAGCGGTCGTTCCAGTCCGGGCGGTGGGCGTTGATCTGGTCCCAGTCCAGCACGATGGCGTGTTCGAGATAGCCGCGGAATTCGGTCAGCATCGCCGTGGCCTCGGGCGTTGCGCCGGTGACCTTGCTGTTGGATGGGATCTGGCCGCCATATTGCAGCGCCGGGCCCTGGGCCTGCACGCCCAGCAGGTAATGCGCCAGCTTCTGCGACAGCGCCGGCTCGGTGTTTCCGGCGACGACGCATTGCGCCACCATCAGCAGCACACCGCCCTCCTTGGGCTGGGCATAGGCCACCGGGATGCCCTTGGCCTGCATGCCGGCGACGGCGGTCGGCGTCAGCGGGAAGATCGCCGCCTCGCCGGTCTGCACCATCTCCGACAGCTTGGCCGAGCTCGCGATGTATTCCAGCACGTTGGGGCCGATGGTGTCGGCCCATTTGCTGAAGCCGGGCTCGACATCGGCCTCGCTGCCGCCCTGGATGCGGTTGACCATCAGGAAGCCGTGCAGCCCGTAGGTGCTGCTCGACATCGACTGGAACACCACCTTGCCCTCGAATTTCGGGTCGGCCAGGTCCATCCAGGAAGTCGGGGCCGGCCAGCCCTGCTCGGTGAACATCTTGGTGTTGTAGGCCAGGCCGGTCAGGCCCAGGGTCACGCCCGAGGCCATGTCGTCCTTGATCCGGGCGGCGGGGTACAGCTCCTCCAGCACAGGGTCGGGCTCGGTCTTCTGGCACAGCCCCATGCCGATCGCCCGCACCATCACCCCGTCATCCAGGAAGATCAGGTGCATCTGCGGGTTGTCCTTGGCCGCGGTCGCCTTGGCCAGGATCTCGGACGAGGTGCCGGGCACCACCACGATCTTGACGTCGTTGGCCTTCTCGAAATCCGGGAAGACGTGTTCGGTGAACGCCTTCTCCATGTCGCCGCCATTCATGCCGATGTACAGCGTCTTGGTCTCGGCCGATGCGGCGCCCGAGGCCAGCAGCGCCGCGCTGGCCAGCAGGGCCGCCTTGATCCGTCCGTTCATGGTGCTCTCTCCTGTTTGCCGTTCTTGATGGTCACGCGGCGGGGGTTGCCGCCGCATCGGTGAAGCGGCCGATGCCGAAGGCGTCGATCGGGGTGGTGCTGCGCCCGTCCCGCGCCAGCTCGGCCAACACCTCGCCGACCGCCGGCCCGATCTGGAAGCCGGCGCCGGAAAAGCCGAAGCCGTGGATCAGCCCCGGCGTGGTCCGGCTCGGCCCCAGCACCGGGTTGCGGTCGGGGGTGTCGCCTTCGACCCCGCTCCAGAACCGGATCACCTGGGCGCCGTGCAGGGCCGGGAACAGCTCGGCCGCCTGCTGCAGCAGGCTGGCGATGGCGCTGCGGCCGGGCCGGGCGCGATCGGCATCCAGCGCGTGGCCACGGCCGCCGCCGATGACGCAGTTGCCGCGCTCGACCTGGCGGCCATAGATGCCGCCGCCCTCCACGCCGATATTGACGTCCATCAGCCGGGGCAGGGGCTCGGTTACCGCCATGTTCGGGTGGCTCGACTCCAGCGGCACCGGTTCGCCGAAGGACGCGGCGAAGGTGCTGGCCCACGCGCCGGCGCAGTTCAGTAGCAGGCGGGACCGCACCTCCAGCCCGTCGCCGGCCAGCAGCCGGAAGCCGTTACCGTCGCGCACCGCCTCGCGCACCGCGGTGTTTTCGCGGATGTCGGCCCCGGCCAGGCGCGCGGCGCGGGCGAAGCCGGGCGACACCAGCCGCGGATTGGCGTGGCCGTCCTCCGGGCACAGCGACCCGGCAATGGCGCGGCTGCCCAGCCAGGGATAGCGGTCGCGGAAGGCGTTGCCGGCGATCAGCTCGAGGTCGAGGCCGAGGTCGCGCACCCGGTCGCGATAGGCCTCCAGCACCGCCAGATCGGCCTCGCTGCGCGCCAGCTTGAGATGGCCGGAGCGGATGTATTCGCCGTCGAGGCCGATGGTCTGCGGCAGGCGCTGCCAGATCGCATGCGCCCGCTGGGCCAGCGGGATCTGCTCCGGCGGCCGGCCCTGGCGGCGGACACCGCCATAGTTCACGCCGCTGGCCTGGGCGCCGCAGAAGCTGCGCTCCAGCAGCAGCACCGACATCCCCATCCGCCGCAGCGCCAGCGCCGCCGCCGCGCCGGCAATGCCGCCGCCGATGATGGCGACGTCGGTGGTCAGGCGTTCGGTGGCGGTCACGCCGCGACCTCCGGCTCGTCTTCGATCGTGAGAGGGATCGGCTTGACCGGGGCCTGGCCGCGCAGGCGGCCGACCGCCTCGACCGGCACGCCGCGATGGGCGGCCAGGATCTCGGCGGCGGCGGCGCCGCACATCCGGCCCTG
>NZ_JBYRFX010000262.1:0-2209 GCF_057815775.1 Inquilinus sp. | reverse complement strand
TGGCACGGCAAGGGGCGGGCGGAGCCGAGGATGGCACCGCGGCCGGCGCGCAGGAGGTGCAGACCCTGGGCGTCCGCTTCAAGGATGCGCTCGGCGTCCTGCGCAAGCGTCGCTTCTCGAGCGCCAAGGGCCGGCGCTGGCTCTATCAGCTGCCCTGGTATGTGATCATCGGCCCGCCGGGCTCCGGCAAGACGACGGCGATCACGAATTCCGGCCTGTCCTTCCCGCTCGCCGACAAGTTCGGCCGCACCGCCCTGGGTGGCGTCGGCGGCACGCGCAACTGCGACTGGTGGTTTACCGACGACGCGGTGCTGATCGACACGGCCGGCCGCTACACCACCCAGGACAGCGATGCGGCGCAGGACCGCGCGGCCTGGCTGGGCTTCCTGCGGCTGCTCAAGCGCTATCGCCGCCGCCAGCCGCTGAACGGCGTTCTGGTCGCGATCGGCATCAGCGAACTGACCTCGGCCAATGAGGAGGCGCGGCTCGACCATGCCGCCCGCATCCGGCAGCGCGTCGGCGAGCTGTACAAGGAACTGGGCGTCCGGCTGCCGGTCTACATGATGTTCACCAAGGCGGACCTGATCGCCGGCTTCGTGGAATATTTCGACGATCTCGGCCGCGAGGGTCGCGAGGCGGTCTGGGGCCTGACCTTCCCGTTCGTGCAGCCGGAGCCCGAGGGTGGCCAGGTCGGCCAGTACGGCGCCGAATTCGACCTGCTGGTCGGCCGGCTGGACGAACGGCTGATGGAGCGTGTGCAGCAGGAAGGCGACATCCAGCGGCGCGCCCTGGTGTTCGGCTTCCCGCAGCAGGTGGCCAGCCTCAAGGACCTGACCGCGCAGTTCCTGCGCGAGGCGTTCGAGCCGAACTCCTTCGAGGAACCGATTCAGCTGCGCGGCGTCTACTTCGTCAGCGGGACCCAGGTCGGCACACCGCTCGACCGGGTCATGGACGCCATGTCGCGGACCTTCGGCGTGGTGCATCCGCCGCAGCCCGCCTTCGCCGGCAACAAGCGCAGCTACTTTCTGAACAAGCTGCTGCGGGACGTAGTGTTCGGCGAGGCGGGGCTGGTCGACGCCGATACCCGCGTCGCGCGGCGGATGAAGCGCCTGCGGATCATGATCTTCTCGGCAATCGGGCTGGTCGCTTTGGGACTGGGCGGCTTCTGGGTCGCCAGCTACCTGCGCAACGAGGCCCTGATCGGCCGGATCGAGGCGACCACCGCCGACTACGCCGCGAAGGCCACGAGCCTCAAGCTCGATCGCGTCGCCGACGGCGATCTGCGGTCGGTCGTGCCGCTGCTGGACGAGCTCCGCACCATCGAGACCGGCTATGCCGACAAGGACACCGCGCCCAGCTGGTTCGACTTCTTCGGGCTGGACCAGCGCGCCAAGCTGGGCACCGAGACCCGCGCCGCCTACCGGCATGCACTGAGCTCGATCCTGCTGCCGCGGCTCATCCTGCGGCAGGAGGCACAGCTCGCGGCGCATCAGAGCGAGCCCGCCTTCCTGTATCCGGCGCTGGAAGTCTACCTGATGCTCGGGCGCCAGGGGCCGATCTCGGTCGACACGATCAAGCGCTGGATGGCGCTCGATTGGGCCAGCGCCTATCCGGCCCCGACGGACGCCCCGCTGCGCGATTCCCTGGCGCGGCATCTCGATGCCCTGCTGGAGGCACCGTTCACCGATATCGGCCTCGACAGCGGCCTGATCGACCAGACCCGCGCCGTGCTGCGCAAGGAGCCGCTGGCGCAGCGGGTCTACGACGCCATCGTCACCAGCCCGGAAGCGACGAAGCTGCCGGCCTGGCGCCTGACCGACAACGCAGGCCCGGCGGCTGAGGGTGTGCTGCATCTGCGGTCCGGCCAGCCGCTGTCGACCGGCATTCCAGGCATCTACACCCGTGAGGGCTTTCTTACGGTGTTCCAGCCGATGCTGCCCAAGGTGGCCGACGCGGTCGTCTCCAAGGGCTGGATCCTCGACCCGACCAAGCCGGCGGATGTGAACGACCCGGCCACCAGCGAGCAGGTGCAGCGCGACGCTACCGGGCTGTATGTCCAGGAATTCGGGCTGCGCTGGGACCACCTGATCAACGACGTCGCGGTGAAGCCGATCACCACGGTCGATGAATCGCTGCGCACGCTCAACGTGCTGTCCGCCCCGACCTCGCCGATCCGGCTGCTGGTCGTGGCCGCGGCCAAGGAGACGTC
>NZ_JBYRFX010000261.1:0-4043 GCF_057815775.1 Inquilinus sp. | reverse complement strand
CCCTGCGCTTCATGCTGGGCGATGCCAAGGGCATGCTGGCAGCGTCGCAGCGGATGATGGCACGGTGGAATGCCGACCGGCCCGCCGCCGGCTTCCTGCTGGGCTGTCACGCCTTCGCAGTCGAGGAACACGGCGCCTATGGCGCGGCCGAGGCCTATGGCCGGCTGGCCGTGGCGCTGGAGCCGGACGACGCCTGGGGTGCCCATGCCGTGTCGCATGTCCACGAGATGCGCGGCGACACCGCTTCCGGCATCGCCTGGCTGGAGGACAGCCGCGGCAACTGGTCCCGCTGCAACAATTTCAGCTTCCACATGGCTTGGCACCTGGCGCTGCTACACCTGGAGCGCGGCGACCATGAGCACGTGCTGCGGCTGTATGACGAAGAGGTCCGGCCGCTGCCGACCGACGATTTCCGCGACATGGCCAATGCGGTGTCGCTGCTGTGGCGGCTGGAGCGGCTGGGTGTCGAGGTCGGCGGCCGCTGGGCCGATCTGGCCGAGATCGCCCGCAAGCGCCGCGCCGACACCACCCTGGTCTTCGCCTCGCTGCACAACCTGATCGCCCTGGTCGCCCTGGGCGACCGGCCGGCGGCGGCCGAGCTGGTAATGGCGCTGCAGGTCCTGGCCCAGGGCGGCAGCGACCAGGCCCGGGTCGCGGCCGAGGTCGGCCTGCCCCTGGCCCGCGCCATCACCGGCATGGGGACGGAGCGCGGCACGCTGGACCGCATCGCCGCCGCGGTGCCGCGAGTCGGCGGCAGCAACGCCCAGCGCGACCTGTTCGTGCTGACCCTGGCCGAGGCCGCATCCCGGCGCGACGACCAGACCTCGCTGACCGCCATCCGCGGCGCCCGCCGCCGGCTGAAGGTGGAAGACCGCCTGATCGCCGCGGTCGACGGCCACGCTTTGGCCCCCACCGCCCGCCTGCGCGCCCTGCGCTGACCGCCCCTCGCGTTACGAGCCTTTGAACGGAGACCCCATCATGACCATGACCCATACCAACACCGCCCCGTCGCTATTTCCGACGGTCACCGGCCGGCTGGTGCCGACCATCCTGCTGGCCGGCCTGCTGGCCGACATCACCTGGGAGGTCTGGGCCCGCCTGATCACCCCACTGCTGGTCGGTGGCCCGCTGGAGCCCGCGGCCCTGGTGCAGTCGGTCTTCGGGTTCCAGAGCTGGGTGGCCGGCGAGTTGATCCACTCCATCACCGGCCTCGTGTTCTACCCGATCGGCTACCTGTTCATCGCCCGGCCGCTGCAGCGCGCGATCCTGCCGAAGCTGCCCCTGGTGCTGACCGGCACCGGCTTCGGCATCGGGCTGTGGATCTTCGCTCTGTACATCATGGCGCATCTGATCGCCGGCCTGCCGGCCTTCCTCGGCTTCATCCCGCTGACCTGGGCCTCGCTGGCCGGCCACATCATGTTCGGTCTCGTCGTCGCCTTCGTCGTACGCTACCGGGAGTCCCAGACCCTCGAAGGCAGCATGTAAATGACCCGCATCGCCGACACGATCGCCGCCACCCTGCACGCCCATGGCATCCGCCACGCCTTCGGCATGCCGGGCGGCGAGGTCGTGACCCTGATCGACGGGCTGGAAGCGGCCGGCATCCGCTTCCACCTGGCGCGGAACGAGACGGCGGCGGCCGGCATGGCCGCCGGCGCTTCGGTCACCACGGCCACGCCCGGCCTGCTGGTGGCCACCGTCGGTCCGGGGCTGGCGAATGCGGTCAACGGCATCGCCGATGCGGCGCAGGAGCATGTGCCGCTGGTGGTGATCTCCGGCATCGTCGACCGGCCGACCCGGGCCCGCTACACCCACCAGGTGATCGACCACGCGGCCCTGCTGCGGCCGCTGGTCAAGGCCAGCTTCGAGGTCGAGCCGGAAAGCGCCGGCCCGACCGTAGCCCGGGCCCTGGCCCTGGCGCTGGCCGAGCCGATGGGACCGGTGCATCTCGATTTGTCGCCGGCCGTGGCCGCGATGCCGGACCCGGCACCGCAGGTCGTCGCCCCGCCGGTGGTGCTGCGCCCGGCGATCGGGCCGCAGGACCCGGCGATCGCGGCGCTGGCCGACCGGCTGTCGCGCGCCCGCCGGCCGCTGATCCTGGCCGGGTTCGAGGCGGCGCGCGCCGGCGCCGGCCCGGCGCTGCTGCGCTTGGCGGAGAAGCTCGGCGCCCCGGTCGTCACCACCTACAAGGCCAAGGGCCTGGTGCCGGAAGACCACCCTTTGGCCCTGGGCGGCGCCGGCCTGTCGCCGGTGGCCGACGCCGTGCTGCTGCGGCTGTTCGGCCAGGCCGACCTGTTGCTGTTCGTCGGCTACGACCCGATCGAGATGCGCCTCGGCTGGCTCGACCCCGTGCAGTCGCCCGACGCGATCGTCGAGATCACCGCCGCACCGGCCGACCACGCCATGCACCATGCCGGGTCACGGCTGCTGGCCGACCCCGCGGCCGCCGTCGCGGCCCTGGCCGAGACCATCCGGCCGACCGAGACCTGGGCCGGCGGCGAGCCGGCCACGGCCCGGGCACAGCTGGCGGAGCGATTCGCCGCCCCCGGCGGCTGGGGCCCGCACGCCATCGTCGAGACCCTGAACCGGTCGGTGCGGGACGGCGACCTGGTCACGGTCGATGCCGGCGCCCATCGCATCCTGCTGTCGCAGAAATGGGTGGCGCGGCGGCCGCTGTCGCTGCTGCAATCGGCCGGGTTCTGCACCATGGCCGCCGCCCTGCCGCTGGCGATCGGCGCCCAGGTCGCCGACCCGTCACGCCGAATCGTCGCCGTGATGGGTGATGGCGGGCTGGAGATGGGGATCGGCGAGCTGGCGACGCTGCGCGACCTGGCCCTGCCCGTCACCATCGTGCTGTTCCAGGACCAGAGCCTGGCCCTGATCGCCCTGAAGCAGAACGCGGCCGGGCTGGCGTCGAACGGCGTCACCCTCGGCCAGACCGATTTCGCCGGCGTCGCCACCGCCTTCGGCGGCCACGGCCGCACCGTGGAGACCGCGACCGCGCTGGAGGCCGAGCTGGCCGCGGCGCGCGACCGGCCCGGATTCACCCTGATCGCCTGCAGGTTCGACCCCGATGCTTATGACCAAGCCTTCTGAACTGCAGTCCGAGTTGCAGTCCCTGCCGGCGGCGCCGTCCAGCGCCACGGCAGGCCGGTCGCGGCGCGACCCCCGGCTCGATTTCTTCCGCGGCATCGGGATGCTGATCATCCTGAGCGCGCACATCCCGGACAACCAATGGATCCTGTGGATCCCCGCGCGCTTCGGCTTTTCCGACGCGACCGAGATGTTCGTGTTCCTGTCCGGCATGGCCTCGGCCATCGCCTTCGGCCGGGTGTTCGACCGCGACGGCTTCGTCAGCGGCAGCGCCCGCGTGGCACGGCGGGTGTGGCAGATCTACTGGATCCATGTCGCCGTCTTCGTGGTGATCGCGGCCCTGGTGGCGGCGGCCGGGATGCGGCCGGTCAGCGGCCAGACCTATATCGTCGAGCTGAACCTGCCGCATTTCTTCGCCGACCCCGGCATGCTGCTGGCGCGGTTCCTGACCCTGACCTATGTGCCGAACTATTTCGACATCCTGCCGATGTACCTGGTCATCCTGACGCTGATGCCGGTCATGATCCTGGCCGAGCGGCTGCACCGGGCCCTGCCCTTCGTGCTGATGGCCGCCATCTGGGGCCTGACCCAGGGGCATCTGCTGGACCTGCCGGCCGAACCCTTCTCGGACCGCAGCTGGTTCTTCGACCCGTTCGGCTGGCAGCTGCTGTTCTATCTCGGCTTCTTCCTGATGCGTGGCACCCTGCCGGCGCCGGGGCCCAGCCGCATCCTGATGGCGGTCGCCGTGGTCTTCATCCTGGCGACGGTGCCCTTCGCCTATTACCGCATCATCGAGGCCTCGCCCTTCTTCGGCGGCTGGGCCCAGGCGTTGGCGCCGCTGACCGACAAGACCCATTTCGGGGTGCTTCGCCTGGCCCATTTCCTGGCGCTGGCCTTTGTCGCGGTCCAGCTGGTCGGGCCGGCCGGCCGGCGGCTGACGGGGCGGGCGG
>NZ_JBYRFX010000260.1:0-2577 GCF_057815775.1 Inquilinus sp. | reverse complement strand
CGAGGCTGCGCCAGGGGGCTTCGGTGACGTTCACCGGCATGCGCCGGTCGGTTGCGCCGAGGCCGGGCAGCGGCGGGAGAGGAGGAAGGGACGGCGGGGCGGCAGAGGCCGCAAGGGCGCAACCGACAAGGAGTCCACCGACCAGCGTTGAGATGAGCCGCATTCTGTTCCCGCCTGATCGGCGATCGGCCGGTGCCGTTCGCGCCGGGACTATTGCCGAGGCCGCAGTGTGCGCCAAGCCGGGCGTGTTGACGCGGTAGGATTTAATGGACCGACCGGAAGCCGGTTCGCGATGTCGGGTGGCGGCTTCCTGTCGCGATTGTCATTTGATCTCAAGCCCATGCCGGCGTCTTCTGGCCAACGAGGAACTGCCGCCGCCGGGAACCCTGCTGATGGCGGCGGCGTTCCTTCGATATCCTGCCGGCGATGCCCGTTGCAACGGGCACGTCCTGGGATGTGTTAGGGAGTGAACGCGATGGATCGGGATTTTGCGCGCCAGGTGGCGCGGGTTCGCGGCGATGCGCGGGCCGTCGATCTGATGCAGCGGGCCTTTCGCCGCGACCGGGCCGGGGAAGGTGACGACACCTCAGCCGCGGATGCGTCCTATGTGGCGGGACGCCGGCGGGCGCTGAAGGCGATGGTGGCGGAGACGTCGGCTTTCCACCAGGTGGTCGATCCGGTCATGCGCGACCTGGTGGCGCGGCGGCGCTGAGGCCGGCCGGGGCGAGAGGTCAGGCGGTCCAGCCGAGCAGCCGTTCGATCCGGCTGGCGGCTTCCTGCACCGCGACGCTGTAGGTCCGCTCCCGCTCCCGTGCCTTCTGCTCGGGCAGGACGACGCTGATCGTCGCCTCGCAATCGCCGCTCGGGGTGCAGATCGGGGCGGCGATGCAGGCGACGGCGAAGTCGGATTCGCTCAGCTGGATGGCCAGCTTTTCGGTCAGCGACATTTCCCCGGCCCGGCACAGCACCTCCGGATCGGTCTCAGCCATGCCGGTCGGGGAGGGCTGGGCCACCCGGCGCATCAGCTCGAACCGCTCGCCCCAGGGCAGGTGGCCGATCAGCAGCCGGCCGGAAGCGGTCCAGTTCAGCGGCACCCGGGTCCCGACCTTGGACGAGACCCGGAAATGCCCCGACGGCTCGGCCATTGCCAGCACCACCATGTGGCCGTCGTCGCGGCCGCAGACCTGCACTGTCTCGCCCAGCAGCCGGCTCAGCTCCCGCATCTCCTGCGACGCGGTTTCCAGCAGGTTCAGGGTACGGCCATAGGCCAGGCCGTAGTGATACAGCCGCGGGCCGAACCACAGCAGCCCGTCGCCGTCGCGCGACAGCAGGTCCTGGCGCAGCAGCGAATCGACCACGCCGTAGATCGTCGACATCGGCGCGCGCAGGGCCTTCGACACGTCATAGGCCGTCAGCGGCTTCCCGGCCGCCAGCAGATGGTCGCAGATCTGCACGGCGCGCTCGATGCCGCTCACCCGGCTGCGCTCGGTCATTCCTTCGGCCTTTGCCGCAACGTCCACCGTCATGATCCGATCCTGCTGCTCCCGGCCATGCTCCGGCCGAGTGGTATAGGTCTCAACAACACAAGCTAAGCCCCACCGGTTGTTTCGGTCAATCGCCCAGGATTTCCGCCGTCCCGGTCGATCGGATGGGTTGACGTCGCCGTATCGATAGCCTTAGCGTATTCCATAACGGAAGACGTTACTTCCTTATAATGGAATATCGGCGCGACCTCAAACGGGGAGAGGGGAATGCTGAAGATACTGTGCCTCGTCGCATTGGCGACATTCGCGAGCATGACCGGCGCCACGGCGGCGCCCGCCAAGGGCGGCTCGATCACGGTGGCGACGGTGGGGGAGCCGCCGACGCTCGACCCGATGGTCAGCACCGCCGACCTGGTCGGCATCGTCACTCAGCATATTTTCGAGACGCTCTACACCTTCGACGCCAATTGGAGCGTCGTTCCGTTGGTCGCCGACGCCATGCCGGATGTCAGCGCCGACGGCCGCGTCTACACCATCAAGATCCGCCAGGGCCTGACCTTCCATGACGGCTCGGCGCTGGATGCCGACGACGTCGTCGGCTCGCTCAAGCGCTGGACCGAGGTGGCGTCGCGCGGCAAGCTCGCCGCCGACAACATCGACAAGATCGAGAAGGTGGACGCCTTCACCATCAAGATCTCGCTGAAGCAGCCCTTCGCGCCACTGCTGGCCCTGCTGGCCTTCAACAACAGCGCCGCCGTGATCCTGCCGTCGGAGAAGATCGCGCCGGAGCTGACGGAGATCGTCGGCAGCGGCCCCTACATGCTGAAGGCCCGCGTGGCCGACCAGTACATACAGCTGGTCCGCTTCGAGGGCTACAAGCCGCGCGAGGGCGACCCCAACGGCTATGGCGGCGCCCGCAAGCAGTATCTCGACGAGATCCGCTTCACCCCGGTGCCGAACGCCAACACCCGGGTCGAGGGCGCGGTGGCCGGCCAGTATGACTACACGGATTCGCTGCCGGTCGAGGCCTTCGACAAGGTCAAGGCCGGGGCCTCGGAGCCGATCATCCTGAAGCCGTTCGGCTGGCCGGTCT
>NZ_JBYRFX010000259.1:0-2050 GCF_057815775.1 Inquilinus sp. | reverse complement strand
GTGGCCCAGGGATGCAGGGAGCTGACGACGACGACGAGCTGGTCGCGGGCAACTGGCTGCAACGACAGCAGCGGTTCGTCTACCTCGCCCTCGACGAAGCCAAGTTCAGCGCTGCCTTCGCGGATCGCCTGGGCGACCTGGGTGGTGTTGCCGACGGTCAGGCGGACCTCGATCCCGGGATAGGTTCGGCGAAACGCGACGAGATGGCGCGGCAGCCAGTAGCTGGCGATGGTCTGGCTGGCCTGCACCGCGAGGATGCCGCGTTTGAG
Organism: Inquilinus sp.; assembly: GCF_057815775.1. Classification (NCBI taxonomy): domain Bacteria; kingdom Pseudomonadati; phylum Pseudomonadota; class Alphaproteobacteria; order Rhodospirillales; family Rhodospirillaceae; genus Inquilinus; species Inquilinus sp. Next base: position 1,781 of record NZ_JBYRFX010000259.1, on the reverse strand, counting down.
GCCGGCCAGTTCCGACAGCACCAGTTCGGCGGCCTCCGCCCGGGCGAGCACGGCGCGCGCCTCGACCAGGAACAGGGTACCCGCCTCGGTCAGTTCGATGCCGCGGCCGACACGATGGAACAGTTTGGTGCCGTGGCGGGATTCCAGCGCCGCGATCGCCGCACTGGCCGCGGATTGCGCCAGATGCAGCGCCTCCGCCGCTCGGGTGACGTGCTGGCGTTCGGCGACGGCGACGAAGACGCGAAGCTGGTCGAGGGTCATGTGAGGCATTTTGCGGCGGGCGAACGCGTCGCGCCACCGGTCCGGTTGCCCGCGCGGCCGGGCCTGTGCGAGGTTCGCGATGAATGGATGCAGCAGCTTTGATCCTGTCCTCCGGCAATAGGATCCCAGCGATGCCACGACCGGGATGACCGGGCGAGCGCCGTCGTATCGGGCGCTGCTGGCGATTGCCGATCTGCCGTCCGTGCTGGCTGCGACCGTGCTGTCGCGGCTGGCCGGGCGGATGCTGTCGCTGACGCTCGTGCTCTATGCACTGAACCGGTTCGCCTCGCCTGAGCTGGCAGGCTGGTTGAGTTTTGCCGCGGTGGCCCCGGGGCTGCTGTTCAGTCCGCTCGCCGGGGTGCTGCTGGATCGAATCGGGTCGGCGCGCGCGATCACCGTGGACATGGCGTTCAGTGCGCTGTTGATCGTGGCAATGATCGGCGCCGACCGGCTGGGGGGCGCGACGCCATCGCTGCTGCTGGTGCTGGTCGCGTTGTTCTCGCTGACCAGTCCGCTTGGTGTGGCCGGTGTGCGGGCGCTGCTGCCGCGGCTGGTGCCGGCTGAAGCGCTCGACCGGGTGAATGCACTGGATACCGCGATTTTCGCCGTCGCGGAGGTCGCTGGGCCGGCGGTCGCCGGGGTGCTGATCGGATGGGCGGGGGCCGAACCGGCGCTGGTGGTCATTGCGGCAACCTATGCGGCGGCGGCGCTGTGCATCGCCGGGGTCAGGCGGTCATGGCCCTCGGAACGCCGGCGCGGATCGATGCTGCGCGATGCGATGGAGGGGATACGGGTCGTCCTGCTGCAGCCGACGTTGCGCGGCCTGGTGGTGTCCTACGCGCTATATCAAGTCACCTGGGGCGTCCTGACGATTGTGGTGCCGGTGTGCCTGATCGCGAGGCTTCCGGCCGGATCGGCTAGTTCGGGCGTCGGACTGCTTTGGGCCGGCGTCGGCGTGGTCGGCGGGCTGGGCGCGCTGCTGGCGGGGAGGTTGCGAACGGCAGGGCGCGAGCGGGCAGTGATGGCCTGGGGGATGGGGCTCACGGCGATTGCGGCCTGGCCGGTCGCTGGAGTGTTCGGTACTCCAGGCCTGGTCGCGGGCCTGCTGCTCGCTGGACTCCTTGCTGGGCCGATCGATGTCGGCCTGTTGACGCTGCGCCAGCGGCGGACCGATCCGGGGCAGCTTGGGCGCGTGCTTTCGGTGTCGATCAGCCTCAATATCGCGGGCTTCCCCGCGGGTGCGGCGCTGGGCGGGATGCTGGTCGAGTGGTCTGCGCCGGTGGCACTTGCCGTCGCCGGCATTGTCGCCGTTCTGGCCGCTGCGGCGACCCGGATGATCCCCGGCGAAGCTGCGCGGGGCGCTGCCGCCTGAGGCGCCGCCCGGGATCAGGGGCGAATCGCGCTCTCAGACCTGAGAGTCGGAGCAGTTTCTGGTGTACTGACCAACGGATCGCGCCACAAGCCTGTCAGAAGAAATGTCAGGTCGGTGCGATCACAGATAACCCATAGCCCCGGACAGC
>NZ_JBYRFX010000258.1:0-8664 GCF_057815775.1 Inquilinus sp. | reverse complement strand
GCCTGGGTCATGATGATGCTCCGGAAGCCTTGGAAGCCTTGGGCTTGATGGTGACCGCCAGGACGAGGTCGATCGCCAAGGCGAGGGTCACGGCGGCGCCGCCGATCATGAACAGGATGCGGTAGTCGCCGCCGCTGCGCTGGAACAGGAAGGACAGGCCGTAGGCGGCCGCGGCCTGGAACAGGGCGAAGCTGGTGGTCGCCCGCCCCCAGGCGGCCCGCTGCGCCTCGGCCCCATGCGGGATCAGCTCATGGATGCGGCCGAGGACCAGCGGCACGATGCCGGGGGTGAAGCCGCCGATGATGACGCAGGACACGATCAGTGCCGCCGGCGCCGTGGTGAAGGCCGGCAGTGCCGCCGCGACCGCTTCGATCAGGAACGAGACGCGCAGCGCCGGGCCGAAGCCTGCCCGGTCCGCCAGATGCCCGGTCAAGAGCGGCCCGACCACCGCGCCCAGCCCATACAGCACCCAGTATTGCGATCCGGCGGCGATGCCCTGGCCCAGGCCGCGGGCGACGAAATCGACGACAAACACCATGTGCGGCACCAGCGCCACGGCGTTGAGGCCGTATTGCAGCATCAGCGCCGGAATGGCGAGGGACCGCTTGGTATGATGGCCGGCGTCCTGCGCCGGCCGGGCAGCGGGCGCGGCCTCCTTCGGCCAGTTGGCCCAGGCGATCACGGTCAGCAGCCCGGACAGCGCCGCCAGGCCGAACCAGCTTTCCCGCAGGCCCTGAAGCAGCAGCAGCGGCACCAGCGTGCCGGAGGCGGCGACGCCGAGGCCAACGCCGGCGAAGATCAGGCCGCCGACCAGCCCACGCCGGCCCGGTGCCGTGTGCGGCAGCACGGTCGAGGCGGCGAGCACCATGATGACGCCGCCGCTGAGCCCGGCCAGGAACCGCCAGGTGAAGAACCAGGCGAAGGCGACCGGCGCGGCGCAGGCCAGGCAGGACAGCGTCGCCAGGATCATGGTCCCGCGCAGCGCCGGCACCGCGCCGGTGCGGGATGCCAGCGGCCGCGCCACCAGGGCGCCGGCAAGATAGCCGGCCAGGTTGGCGGCGCCGAGATAGATCACGTCGGACGGGCTGAACCATTCGGCCGCGATCAGCGCCGGGATCAGCGGCGTGTAGGCGAAGCGCGCCAGGCCAAGCCCGACCAGGGTGGCGCACAGCCCCGCCGTGGCGAAGCGCCAGGCCGATCCGGCGGGCTGCGAGGGGTGGGAATGGCCCCGGTCGACGGGGCGACGGTCATGGCGGGCGGTGCGCATGCCCTCGAAGCTAAGCGCACCAGCCCTTCGGCGCCAATGATTGGTTCAGATGAAAGCCATCACACTCAGCGATGCCCCTGAACCAGCGCCACCGGCGACGGCCGGGCGATCTGCAGGAAGGCGGCCAGGGCGCTGGACGGGTGCGCATCGGCGCGCCTGACGAAGACGGTGTCGACCCGCTCAGTCCAGGCCGGCGGGCGGAAGGCCCGGATCCGGCGGTCGCGCAGCGCCTGCGTGACCACGCCCTTCGGCAGCAGCGAGATGCCCATGCCGGCGGCGACGCAGCCGATGATGCCGTCGAGCGTGCCGATCTCGATCACCTTCACCTTGACGATGCCCTGCGCTGCCAGGACGCTTTCCAGCCGCTGGCGGTAGGCGCAGTCGGACCGGAAGGCGATGATCTTCAGCCCGGCCATGGCGCCGAGCTCGTCGAGCCCCTGGACCGACGGCGCGGTGATGATCGCCATCTCCTCGGTGAACACCTTCTCCGCCGCCAGCTCCGGGTGGTCGACCGGGCCGGCGACGAAGGCGCCATCCAGCTCGCGCGCGATCACCGCCCGGGTCAGCCAGGGCGTCGTGCCCGTGGTCAGCGACAGGTCGACATCCGGATAAGCCTCGGTATAGGCGGTCAGCACCTCCGGCAGGCGCAGCCCCGCCGTCGTCTCCATGCTGCCGATCGACAGCGGCCCGCGCGGCGTGCCGTCATCCTGCGCCGCCCGCTTGGCCTGGCGGATCAGGTCGGCGATCTGCACCGCGAAGGGCTGCAGGCGCCGGCCGGCCGCGGTCAAGGTCACGCCGCGGCTGTGCCGGTCGAACAGGGTGACGCCGAGTTCGTCCTCCAACTGTCGCAGCCTGGCCGTGACATTCGACTGCACGGTGTTCAGTTCCGCCGCCGCCCGGCCGACGCCACCGGCACGCGCCACCGCTTCGAAGATCCGCAAATCCTTGTCGTTCACGATATGCCTCCGCCGCCGACCGGCATGTATCCCTCGTGTATCCCCGATGTACCGGGACTGTATCCCCGATTCGACCGCCCGAATGGCGGGGGGCCGCATTACGAAAAGGTAAGTACTCCGTTGCCCGTCTTCAAAATATTCTCTCGACTGGGTCATCCGCCCACGCCACCGTTATGGGGGGCCGGCGGGGCCGATGCGCAGGCTGTTCTCCGGCGTGGTCCGATCCGTCACGCATGCGATCCGATGTCCGAGAGCTCCAGCCACAGATGCAGATCCTCCTGATCGAAGACGATGTCGAGACGGCGCAGCACGTCATCAGCGCGCTGCGCCAGGCCGGCCATGCGGTGGATCACAGCGTCACCGGTGCCGACGGGCTGTCGCGCGCCTCGGATGGCGGCCACGGCCTGCTGATCATCGACCGCATGCTGCCGGATATCGACGGCGTCACCGTGGCCCGCCGGCTACGCGCGGACGACGACACCGTGCCGATCCTGTTCCTGACCACGCTGGGCGGCGTCAGCGACCGGGTGGAGGGGCTGAACGCCGGCGGCGACGACTATCTGGTCAAGCCCTTCGCCCTGGCCGAGCTGCTGGCCCGGATCGATGCCCTGGCCCGCCGCGCCGGCGCCGCCGCGGTCGAGACCGCGCTGAAGGTCGCCGACCTCGAGGTCGACCTGCTGAAGCGCACCGCCACCCGCGCCGGCCAGTCGATCGACCTGCAGCCGCGCGAGTTCAAGCTGCTGGAATATCTGATGCGGCATTCCGGCCAGATCGTCACCCGCACCATGCTGCTGGAGCATGTGTGGGAATTCCATTTCGAACCGCAGACCACGGTTGTCGAGACCCATATCAGCCGTCTGCGCAGCAAGATCGACCGTGGCTTCGACGCGCCCTTGCTCGATACCGTCCGCGGCGTGGGGTATTGTCTCCGTGATCCTGGGTAGACTGGTCCGCACGGCTACGTTTCGACTGGCGGCCGGTTTTGCCGCGCTGTTCAGCGTGTCGATCATCGCCGTCTCCAGCATCGTCTATGTCGCGATGACGCGTTATTCGGACCACCAGATCGACCTGTCGATCTGCACCGAGATGAAGGCGATCCGCGATGCCGTGGCCGGCCAGGGCACGCCGCAGATCGTCAAGGCGATCAACGACCGCGTCGCCGACATCGAGCCCGACTATTTCTACTACGTGCTGCAGGACGACCGCGGCACCATGCTGGCCGGCAACCTGCAGCCGGTGCCGGCCTCGGCGGAGGGCTGGAGCGACCTGCCGCTGGACCAGAATGGCGGCACCGTCGGTGCCCAGGGCGGCGATGGCGACCGGTCGATCCACGGCCTGGACGTGGAGCTGGCCCCGGGGCTGCACCTGTTCGTCGGCCGCGACACCCACGACCTGGACGAATTGCAGGAAGGCATCACCCGCTTCTTCCTGGCCGGGGCGGCGGCGACCGTGCTGCTGGCCCTGGCCGGCGGGCTGGTGCTGAGCGCCCGCTTCCTGCGGCGGGTGGAGGCGGTCAACACCGCCACCCGCCACATCATGGATGGCCATCTCGAGGAACGGGTGCCGAGCCATGGCAAGGCCGACGAGTTCGACCGGCTGGCGGACAGCCTGAACGCCATGCTGGACCGCATCCAACAGCTGATGCAGGGGCTGCACCAGGTCTCCAGCGACATCGCGCACGACCTGCGCACGCCCCTGTCGCATATGCGCCAGCGGCTGGAGCTGGCGCGGCTCAAGGCCGCCTCCTCCGCCGACTACGACGCCGCGGTCGACCGCGCGGTGGCCGATATCGACGGCATCCTCGGCGTCTTCGCCGCCCTGCTGCGCATCGCCCAGATCGAGGCCGGGGCGCGGCGGGAGGGCTTCGCCCCGGTCGACCTGTCGGGCGTGTTCGAGACCATCGTCGACACCTACGCCCCGGTGGCCGACGACGCACATCACCGGCTGTCCGGCACCGTGACCCCGGGGCTCCAGATCCGTGGCGACCGGCAGCTGCTGACCCAGATGCTGGCCAATTTGGTCGAGAACACCATCCGCCACACCCCTGTCGGGACGGAGATCACGGTCTCGCTGGTGCCGGGTCCGGCCGGCCCGGTCGGCATCGTGCGCGACACCGGCCCCGGCATTCCGGAAGGGGTGCGGGAGAAGGTGTTCCAGCGCTTCTTCCGCCTCGACGCCAGCCGGATGACGCCGGGCAGCGGCCTGGGCCTCAGCCTGGTGTCGGCGGTGGCGCAGCTGCACGAGGTGACTGTGACTCTGTCGGACAACCATCCCGGCCTGGCGGTGACGCTGGACTTCGCCGACCAGGTGCGAACGCAGGTCGCCCGGCCCGCCGCGGCGCCGGCCCGGCCGACCGGCCCCGGGGCCGACGCCCCACCCGTCATCCGCCGGCGCAGGGCCGGGGACAAGACGCTGAAGGCGGGATAGGCCGCCCGCTTCGGAACCACGGGAAGCGGCCGGCCATAGCCACGCCGCGGTGCCGGGGATACACTCGCCGATATGCTGCTGGGCTGGGGTTTTCCGGCCGCAAGCGCGCCCCACCGGAACGGCGATGGATTTCACCGGCGATAGTCTTTCCCATTCTCTTCTGCCGGGCCAGGCGCCATGGCTGGTCGCCCTGGCCATTCTGGTCGGCATCCTCGCCTCCTATGTCGCGTTCGACCTGGGCAAGCGTATCCGCATCGCCCGCGGCGAAGCGCGGCTGGCCTGGCTGGCCGGCGGCGCGGTGGCGATGGGCGGCGGCATCTGGTCGATGCATTTCATCGGCATGCTGGCGCTGCGCCTGCCGGTCGATTTCGCCTATGACCTGCGGCTGACCCTGCTGTCACTGCTGATCGCGGTGCTGGCGACCGGCGCGGGCTTCACCGTGGCGACCCTTGGCGGCAAGGTGCAGGGCGGGCGCAGGCCCAGCGTCAGCCGGCCTGGCAGCAGCCCACCGCCGGAGAGCGGTGCGGCAACGCTGCCGCTGCTCGCCAGCGGGCTGTCCATGGGGCTGGGCATCGCCGGCATGCACTATGTCGGCATGGCGGCGATCGTGGCGCCGGGGCGCATCGCCTACGACCCGACCTTCCTGGGGCTGTCGGTCCTGATCGCGGTAGTGGCCGCCACCGTGGCGTTACATCTGGCCCTGTCCGACATCCGGCGCATGCGCCGGGTGCTGGCCGCCATCATGATGGGCGTGGCGATTGCCGGGCTGCATTTCGCCGGCCTGGCCGCCGCGCATTTCCTGCCCGATCCCACCGCGCTGGCGGATATGGCGGCGGCCGGCACCCCGGTGCCGCCGGGCGTGCTGGCCGGGCTGATCGCCGGCGCCGATGTGGTGGTGTTCGCCCTGGCCCTGATCGCCACCCGGCTGGACCGGCGGATCATGGAGCTGCAGGCCCATCGACAATTGGCCATCCTGGGCGAACGCTATGCCGCCACGCTGAACGCGCTGCCGACGCCGCTGGCCCTGATCGATGAGCGCGGCATCATCCTGACCGCGAATCCGCTGTGGCAATGGCCGGGCGAGCGCGACCGCTTCGTGGGCGGCGGGTCCCGCCCGGGCGAGGACTATTTTGCGCTGTGCGATGCCGCGGCGACCGGGACCGGCGCCGGCCCGGAGGCCCGGGCGGCGGTGCGGGTGCACCTGGCCGGGGCGGTGCAGGGCATCCAGCCGGCGGCGCCGGTGGAATACGCGCTGGGCAGCGGGGCAGCGGAGCGGACCATCCGCCTGCTGGCCGCGCCGATCGTCGAAGGCCGGGCTGTCGGCGCCGTGGTCGTCCATCTCGACATCACCGCCGAGCGGGTGGCCGAGCAGCGGATGCGCGAGGCGATGCAGACGATCGAGGCGGCGGACCAGGCCAAGACCACCTTCCTGGCGCATATGAGCCACGAGCTGCGCACGCCGCTGAACGCGATCCTCGGCTTCTCCGAACTGATCCGCGATGCCCATCTCGGCCCGCTGCCGGAGAAGTATCGCGGCTATGCCGACGACATTCACCGGTCGGGCCAGCACCTGCTGGCGCTGGTGAACGACGTGCTGGACCTATCGCGCGTCGAATCCGGGCGCCTGGACCTGCAGATCGAACCCGTGGATCTGGCGAGCGACATCCGCAACGCCGTCAGCCTGGTGGCGCAACGAGCCGAGACGCACGGCATCATCATCGAGCAGCATGTCGAGGCGGGCCTGCCGGCGCTGGACGCCGACCCGCTGCGGCTGCAGCAGATCCTGATCAACCTGCTGACCAATGCGGTGAAATTCACGCCCGATGGCGGCCGCGTCACGGTGCATGCCGTGGCGGTGGCGCGGTCGGTGCGCATCATCGTGGCCGACACCGGCATCGGCATGAACGCGCAGGAGATCGCGCTGGCGCTAGAGCCGTTCCGCCAGGCACGACGGCTGTCGCGCCGGCCGCGTGAGGGATCCGGTCTCGGCCTGCCGTTGGCCAAGGCCCTGGTCGAAAGCCATGGCGGCATGCTGATGATCGACAGCGAACCCGAACTGGGGACCCGCATCACCATCCTGCTGCCGACCGGGGCTTCCGCATCGCCCCTTGTGCCGGCAGACGGCCCCGCCGCCGGCCTTGCAGCCGGAGGCGGGATCGTATCGGAAGAGCCGCCTTTGATCGTCAGTCGGCGGCGTTGACCATCGACTGGAACACGCGCCACGCCACTTCGACCGTGACGCCGCCCGCCCGGGCCCCGGCCGCCAGCATGCCGGCGGTGGGCTTGGTCGGGACCGTGGTAATGCCGGGGTCGCCCATCGCCGCAACCATGTCGAGGGCATAAGACATCGGGGTCTTCAGTTCGACCACCGACAGATTATTCGTCATCGCAATGTCGCCCATTTTGGGGCACCTCCCAAGGTTAATACTTTTGGGTAGTGCAATCGCCGTGCCAACTCGCGCCGCAGCCGGCGGACGGCCCATGCCAGAGGCCGCAACCTTACAAAACGGTATATTTTGGTGAAAATTCCACTTTTTGTGGCTTTTGCAAAATCTTCATTCCAACGCAGTTTGCGAAGCGCTCCCGGCTTTCGCAATTTGCGACGTGCAGCCGCATACGGTTTGCATTCTGCAACGCTCAGCTTCCGTCGCCCGGCGCCGGCCGCGGTCCATTCCGGCCACCGGAGCATCGTCCTATCATCGCCCCTGCCAGCACCCATGCCCGTGATTGACGGGGCCATGCTGCCTCCTTAGGGTCGCCCGCCATGAGCGATACCATCTACAAGATCAGCAGCGCGGCGGACTGGGCTGCGGCCGAGGCCGCCGGCGTCTATCGCGGCTCGGCCGTCGACCACCAGGACGGCTTCATCCACTTCTCGACCGCTGAACAGGCGCAAGAGACCGCCGACCGCCATTTCGCCGGCCAGGCCGGCCTGGTGCTGGTGATGGTGGATGCGGCGGCGCTGGGCGACGCGCTGCGTTGGGAGCCGTCGCGCGGCGGCGCGCTGTTCCCGCATCTCTATGCCGAGCTGCCGCTGGCGGCGGTGCGCGGGGTCGCGCCGCTGCCGCTGGTCGATGGCCGCCACGTCTTCCCGCCGCAAGTCTCTCCGCCGCACCCGTGAGCCTGCTGTTCTCGCTCGCCGCGCCGGTGCTGAAGGCGCTGCCGCCGGAGGCGGCGCACCGCGCCACCCTGACGGCGCTGCGGCTCGGCCTCGGCCCCGTGGCGGCCGACCCTGACGACCCGATCCTGGCGGTGACGCTGTGGGGCCGGTCCTTCGCCAACCCGATCGGCCTTGCCGCCGGCTTCGACAAGGATGCCGAGGTGGTGGACCCGATGCTGCGGCTGGGCTTCGGCTTCGTCGAGATCGGCAGCGTCACGCCCCGGGCCCAGCCGGGCAATCCGCGGCCCCGCGCCTTCCGGCTGCCGCAGCAGCAGGCACTGATCAACCGCTACGGCTTCAACAACCGCGGCCATGCCGCCGCCGCGGCGCGGTTGGAGGCCCGGCGCATCAACGGCTCTGCCGCGCCCGGGCTGGTCGGCGTCAATGTCGGCCGCAACAAGGACAGCCTGGATCCGGACTCCGACTACGCCGCCGGCATCCGCGCCTTCGCCCGGCTGGCCGACTATCTCGTCGTCAACATCTCATCGCCCAACACCCCGGGTTTGCGGGCGATGCAGAGCCGGGAGCCGCTGCAGCGGCTGCTGGCCGCCGCCACCGCGGCGCGGGACGACGGCACGGCGCGGCCGCCGCTGCTGGTCAAGATCGCCCCGGACCTGTCGCCGGAGGATCTGGAGGACGTGGCCGAGGTGGTGCTGGCCGCCGGCATCGACGGGCTGATCGTGTCCAACACCACCATCGCCCGCCCCGCCGGCCTGCCGCCGGACCTGGCCACCGAACCCGGCGGCCTGAGCGGTCGGGCGCTGATGGTGCCGTCGACCGCGGTGCTGCGGCGGATGGCGAAGCTGCTGGCCGGCCGGCTGCCGCTGGTCGGCGTCGGCGGCGTGGCCAGCGGC
>NZ_JBYRFX010000257.1:0-3719 GCF_057815775.1 Inquilinus sp. | reverse complement strand
ATCCTGCGCGGCGTCATCATCATCGCCGCGGTGACCCTGACCATGGGCACCATCCTGAAGACCAAGAAGCTCAAGCGCTGAGGCCGCTGTAAACGCGCAGTCGCGGCCGTCTGATGGCGGCCTCTCGGCTTCCGAAAAAGCAACGCCCCGGCCGCTAGGCGGCCGGGGCGCCGGGGGATCGGGAAGCGATTACAGCAGGGCGTCGAAAGCGCTCGCCGCGAAGAGATGGTTCAGCGCGCCGTGATCCTGGTCGTGCGTGGTGACGTTTGCCGTGTCCGCATGATGGGCGGCGGTCTGCTCGCGATCGCCGTGATGGCCGAACAAATCCGCCGCCAGCCCGTGCAGCGCCGCGGTGGAGTGATCCGCCTCCTCGGCGGCGGCGGCCGGGCCGCCGGTGATATGGATGCTGCTGAAATTGCCGGAGACGCCGTAGAAATTATGGGCACTCAACTCGCCCACCGTCACGTCCTTCAGCAGGATGGACTTGCCGCCTTCGCCGCCGCCGAAGATCTGCACCTTGGTGTCGGCACCGACCTGCACCAGCTCCAGTGCCGAGTAGTTGTACTGGAAGGCGCCGATGTTCAGCACCTGGTTTGCCGGATCGAAATGCTCGACGGTCTTTGACGTCGCCCAGCCCCAGCTCGACCAGTCGAAGTTATAGGCCTGGACCATCTGGGTGTAGGCACCGGTGATGTTCTCGAACATGTTGGGCGTCACTTGCGCCATGGTGACGCCGGTCAGGGTGATGCCGGCATAGATGCCGCCATCGGCCGCGACCACGCCGATCACCGCATTGTGGTTCGCATCCTCGGACAGCTGCAGATTCTTGAAGCCGATGCCGGCCGTTCCATTGATGACGTCGGTGGCCACGTCGAAACCGGCCACCGTGACCTTGCCGCTCCAGGCCAGGTTGTAGATGTCCGACACCTTGATCACATCCGCGAGATTGGCCTGGACGCTGGCGGCGGTCACGCCGGTCAGCACCACCTGCTCGGACGCGAAGTGGACCACCGCATTGCCCTGGGCGTTCGACGTGACGCTGACGTTCGACAGCGGGTTGGCGGTCGTGAAGCCGCGCAGCACCACGACGTCGTCATGGAGGGTGAAGCCGTTGATCGTGGTGGTCGCGCCGGAATACTCGGTCAGGAAGATCTTGTCATGGCCGCCGCCGGTGTCGACGACGTCGTTGCCCTGTCCGGCGAACAGGTTCTCGTTGTACTGGCTGCCGGAAATGTGGTCGTTGCCGGGCGTGTCGTAGATCGTGTCGAAACCGCCGAACTGCTGCATGTAGGTCTTGATCGATGTGCCGTTCTCGTCGGTCGAATCCGTGTTGTGGATCAGCAGATCCGCCGTGCCCCAGGCGCCGCGCAGATGGGCCGAGGCCAGGATGCCGGACATGGTGGCATGGACGGTGCTGCCGTCGGGCATGGTCCAGGTCTTGGCCAGCGCCTGGGTCCAGGTCATGTTCGCGGCCTTCAGCAGGTCGCTGATGACGCCGACGTTGAAGGCCATCACGTCACGGATGACCACTTCCTGCTTCGCCGTGTCCTTCAGGTCTTCCAGCGAGTTGACGCCGTTCTTGCCGGTGAAGGTGCCGTCCCAGCGGTTGATCGAGGTGGCGATCAGCGGCGTGGTGGCGCCATCCTGCAGGTACTGCGCCTCGGTCTTGCCATTGGCGAAGAGGCTGTTGTCGCCGACATAGACATAATATTTGTCATAACCGGTCGCCGCGTCGATCTGCGGCGCGTAGTAACCGGCCGAGATCAGCACCGCCTCGCCCACCTGGTAGCCCAGGAAGCCGAGGAAGTTGGTCGAGTGGTACTGCATCGTCTCGATCATCGCCGCGTCGGTCGGCGTGTTCTGATGGTAGTACTGGTCGACGCCGAGGGTCTGGAAATACTCCTTCACCGATATCGAGTGGTTGACGAAGTTGCCGTTGGCGTCACGCACGGCATGGCCGGGGGTGGTGACCTCGGGATAGCTGATCGCGGTGGGGTTGGTGTAATTGGCGGCATACCAGGCGGCCTTGGCCGGGTCGATGCCGGATTCGAAGCCGCGCAGATTGTCGAGGAAACCGTCGAAACTACCTGGCATCCCATCCTCCCATGTGACGTTGCCGGCCGCCCGCGGATACGCGCTGTCACGCCGCATGAGCGATCCATAGGTGTTATATGAGGCAAATTCCTACAGGCAGGCAAGAAAGTTTTTAAGCTGATGCTGGCTGTCCGCTTTCCGAAAAATACCGATTTATCGTCAAATTTTGCTGTTGCCGATTCTGTTCATGATTTCCATGGGTTGATATTATGTACGATCATTATTCCGATATGATCGGTCTATATGAGGAAAGCATGAGTGGTCGGTGGAGGGGCGACTGCCAGGCCCGATGGCCAGGTCGGGGCGAGGGGCGGATGCCTCGCGCCGACTCTACCGCTGCTGCTTGAACAGCTTGATCAGGTAGCTGCGCAGGTTCACGCCCTTGTTCCGGATGCCGAGCTTGTTGCGCAGGTTGTTGCGGTGGTTCTCGACCGTCTTGCCGGCGATCTGCAGGGTGTTGGCGATTTCCTTGCTGCTCTTGCCCATGCGGATGAAGTTGGCGATCTGCAGCTCCGACGGCGTCAGCAGCGAATAGAGCGACTCGTCGATGCCGGTGTCGGATGACAGCGCATCCTTGATGCTCTGCTCGATGATCTCGAGGCAGGTTTTCAGGAGAGAGCTGTTGGTCTTCTCCTTGTATTCGGCGATCTTGCGCAGGTGGTTGTTGCGGATCGCCTCCGACACATCCTCGAGCGTGTTGCTCATCAGCAGCGTACGCAGATCGTCCAGGCACTCCGCCATTTCCTTGGCGTAGTCGCCGTCGTCGTTGGACGCGGGCAGATCGGCGTCGTCGTCCTCCTGGTCCAGCAGGATGTGCAGCGCCCAGGTCCCGGTCTCCGACGTCAGCGGCTGGACCGTGAAGCGCAGGGCTTCCTGGGTGAAGGTGAAGGACGGCAGCCGGTCCGGCGCCTCGCGGCTCAACCGCAGCAGGGTGTGGCAGTTCTCCGCCCCCAGCAGGAACGAGAAATCCGACACCGACGGCGTCGCCGGCGCGTCCGGGTAGTTCTGATAGAGCACGCGCCCCGTCGCGTCGAAGATGATGACGAAGACGTTCCGCGCAGCCATCACCTGCTGCAGCAGCTCCTGCTGCCGCACCAGCCGGTCATGCTCGGTGACGACCGCCTTGACCTCGTCCAGCTGGTCCAGAAGGGCTGACATGCTTCCCGACAATACGCGTCCTTGGATGAGCGATATATAGGGGCCGTGCGGCGGGGAGGAAACGCTCAGTTTATCATAAGGCCGCTTCGGCATCCTCGGATGCCACCACGCAGGCGGGCAAGCAAATGACTTCCCCCTCAGCCGGGGCGGACTATCATCCGGCTGGCATGATGGAGGTTTCCATGTCGCCCGACAGCGCGCAGCGATTGATCGATGGGGTGAGGTCGCTGCTCGACGGCATCGACCATCCGGCGCTGGGCGCCTTCCTTGCCGACTGGCCGGCGCCGGATGCGACGCGGCGTCCGGTGGAGCATCGCCCGCTGCCGGTGCTCGGCTGGCTCGACGCCTTGCCGGCAGTCGCTAGCCCGGGGACGCGCGTCCTGGTGGAGCAGCTCGTCGCCGCGGCCGGGGATCTCGCCTGGGGCCAGACCTACCAGGTTGGCGATATCGGCGGCCGCTTCCTCGAG
>NZ_JBYRFX010000256.1:0-12471 GCF_057815775.1 Inquilinus sp. | reverse complement strand
TCTCCGATCGTTATGTTGCAATTGGAGCACAGCTCCCGGCTTTTGTGACTTCTCTGCAACTTGCAGATTGTCGGCTGACATGGCTGCCCCGTATAACCTGCAGATCGATGCCATTAGCCCCCTGGCCGGTGGTGTCGTCTTCGAGGGGACATCGACAGAGACATCCGGTCTTTATGGCCGCGTTAGGAGGTAGGAAATGAAGAAGATTCTGCTGGGTGGTACGGCACTTGCTGTTGCCGCGATGGCGGCCGCCCCGGCGTCTGCAGAGATGGAAATCAAGACCCACGGTTTCGTCGGCGCCCAGGCCGCTCTCATCCTGGACAGCTCCGGCACCGATGGCAGCCGCGACCGCGACTATGATTTCTTCACCAGCGCCCGTCTGCAGTTCGACATCAAGAACGTCACCGATTCGGGCCTGGAATACGGCGCCCGCATCCGTATGAACAATGTCGACCGCAAGAATAACGTCACCGTCGACCGCACCTACGTCTATGTGAAGGGCGGCTTCGGCACGATCACCTTCGGTGACCAGCCGGGTGTCGGCGCCGACATGGCGTATGTCTTCGCACATGACGCGGCGATCTCGAACATGGGCCTCGCCGGCGGCTACGCCGACAACATCGACGGCCTGTACGCTTATGGCGGCGGCAACTTCCTGTCGCTGGACCCGAGCTACCACACCGTGGGCAACGACACCCGCATCAAGTACACCTCGCCGAGCTTCGGCGGCCTGTCCTTCGCGTTCGACTTCGCCCCGGTCGTCGGCGGCAAGGGCCACTCCGGCAACGGCGGCGTCAACGATCTGCGGAACGACGGCGGCACTCCGGACGTCTTCGATCCGGTCACCGGCACGTTCTCGAACACCGGCGACGATGTCGTCTGGGAGAACGTGGTCGCCGGCGGCGCGTACTACAGTGGTGACTTTGACGGCCTCTCGGTCATCGCGTCCGGCACCGCGACCTACGGTAACGGTGTCGAGCGTCACTTCGACCTCGAGACCTACTCCCTCGGCGCCCAGATCGGCTCCGGCGGCCTGACGGGCAGCATCGACTGGATCAACACCTCCAGCGGCTTCGCTTCCGGCCAGACCGACAAGGCCTTCAACAGCCTCACCGGCAGCCTGTCCTACGTGGTCGGCGCGTTCGAATTCGGCCTCGGCTACTCCTACACCTGGGCTGAAAAGAACAACAACCTCGGCGGCGACTTCAGCAGCAGCGCCAACGACCTGAAGGACAACCACATCGCGTCCGGCACGGTCGTCTATAACATCGCCCCGGGCCTGAACACCTTCGGCGAAGTGACCTGGGAGCGTCAGAACTTCCGCAAGGTCGGTAACGATCTCCAGAGCAGCTCGCTCGACAACACCGTGTTCCAGACCGGTCTGCACGTCTCGTTCTGAGCCGTCTGACAATCTTCTGGCCTAAAATAGGGGAGCGGCTATGATGCCGCTCCCTTTTTCTATGTGGCAGAGCCTGATGTCGCCGAGAGCCCTGATCGCCCTGTTGACGCTCGTCCTCTCCGTGGCCGCCTGCTCGGATGACGTCAAGATCGGCCCCTCGCCGGACCTCGGCCCCGGCCGCGACAAGCCGGCGCCCGACAACCAGAGCATCTTCGGGCCGGGCGGCCTGAGCTTCGGCCCCGGCGCCAACAAGGGCGCCGGCAAGGATCTCGGCGAAGGCGCCGTCCTGGGCGTGAACGCCTATCTCTGGCGCGCCAGCCTCGACACCGTGTCGTTCATGCCGATCACCGGCGCCGATCCGTTCGGCGGCACGATCGTCACCGATTGGTACACCTCGCCGACCGCGCCGGGTGAGCGCTACCGCCTGAACGTCTACATCCTCGGCCGTGAGCTGCGGTCCGACGGCGTGCGCGTCAGCGTGTTCCGCCAGACCCAGGGCAAGGGCGGCTGGGTCGACGCCGCGCCGCCCAACACGATGTCGAACGCGCTCGAGGACACGATCCTGACCAAGGCCCGCCAGCTGCGCATCAGCGGGCTTGAGCAGGACACCAAGCAGTAGCCGGGCCGCGCGCCCCAGACTTGGTTGGCCAGATTTGACCGGAAGGGCGCCGCGGGATTGATCCCCGGCGCCCTTTCCTTGTAAATGCCTGGGCGGGTCTGCCTCGGCAAAGCCGCCAGAATCAATGATCGCCCCAGGTCCGCGCCCGGGCCTGCCGCTGGGTGTCCCCGCACCAGAGCATCGAGATGTCCCGCTACAACCACCGAGAGACCGAATCGCAGTGGCAGGCCGTGTGGCGGGAGCGCGGCACCTTCCGGCTCGAGACGCTCGGGGACCGGCCGAAATACTATGTGCTGGAGATGTTCCCCTACCCCTCCGGGCGCATCCATATGGGCCATGTCCGCAACTACACGCTGGGCGACGTGGTGGCGCGGCATCACCGGGCGCTGGGCCATGACGTGCTGCACCCGATGGGCTGGGACGCCTTCGGCCTGCCGGCGGAGAACGCGGCGATCGAGCGCGGCGCCCATCCGGCGGCCTGGACCTATGAGAACATCGCGGCGATGCGCGGCCAGCTGCAGTCGATGGGGCTGTCGCTGGACTGGGACCGCGAGATTGCGACCTGCCATCCGGACTACTACCGCCACGAACAGAAGATGTTCCTGGACTTCCTGGAGGCGGGCCTGGCCTACCGCCGGGAATCCTGGTTCAATTGGGACCCGGTCGAGAACACGGTGCTGGCCAACGAGCAGGTGATCGATGGCCGCGGCTGGCGTTCCGGCGCGCCGGTCGAGCGCCGCAAGCTGAACCAGTGGTTCCTGCGCATCACCGAATACGCCGACGAACTGCTGGCGGCGCTGCCGTCGCTGGAGCGCTGGCCGGAGCGCGTGCGGCTGATGCAGGAGAACTGGATCGGCCGGTCGGTCGGCGCCCGCGTCACCTTCCCGCTGCAGGGCAGGGAAGACGGCCTGGAAGTCTTCACCACCCGGCCGGACACGCTGTTCGGCGCCAGCTTCTGCGCCATCTCGCCGGACCATCCGCTGGCCGACGAAATCGGCCGCGGCAACCCTGATATCGTCGAGTTCATTGCCGAATGCCGCCGCACCGGCACCAGCGAGGCGGTGATCGAGACGCAGGAGAAGCGCGGCATCGACACCGGGCTGCGCGCCGTGCATCCGCTCGACCCGTCCATATCCGTGCCGGTCTATGTCGCCAATTTCGTGCTGATGGAATACGGCACCGGTGCCATCTTCGGCTGCCCGGCGCATGACCAGCGCGACCTGGACTTCGCCCGCACCTATGGCCTTCCGGTCAAAGCCGTGCTGTGGCCGGCCGGCGAGGCGCGGCCGGACGGCGCCGCACTGACCGAGGCCTTGAGCGATACCGATCGTGGCCCCTACAGCTACGATATCGGCCCGCTGACGCCGGCGAAGCCGGTGTCGGTTGCCGAGGCCAAGGACATCGCCATCGCCGCCCTGCAGGACCGCAAGGCGGGCGAGGGCACGGTTCGCTACCGGCTGCGCGACTGGGGCGTGTCGCGCCAGCGCTACTGGGGCTGCCCGATCCCGATCATCCATTGCGATCGTTGCGGCATCGTGCCGGTCCCGGCGGACCAGCTGCCGGTGACGCTGCCGGAGGATGTGACCTTCGACCAGCCGGGCAACCCGCTGGACCGGCACCCGACCTGGAAGCATGTCGATTGCCCGAGCTGCGGCGGCAAGGCCCAGCGCGAGACCGACACCTTCGACACCTTCTTCGAATCTTCCTGGTATTTCGCGCGCTTTGGCTCGCCGCGCAGCGACCAGGCCTTCGACCGTGCCGCCGTCGACCGGCTGCTGCCGGTCGACCAGTATGTCGGCGGTGTCGAACATGCGGTGCTGCACCTGCTGTACGCCCGCTTTTTCACCCGGGCGCTGAAGCGCTGCGGCTATCTCGGCGTCGAGGAGCCCTTCGCCGGGCTGTTCACCCAGGGCATGGTCACGCACCAGACCTTCCGCGACCGCGACGGTGCCTGGCTGTACCCGACCGAGGTGTCGCGCGACGAGCAGGGCAACTGGACGACGCTGTCCGATGGCGGGCCGGTCACGGCCGGGCGCATCGAGAAGATGTCGAAGTCCAAGCGCAACACGGTCGACCCGCAGATCATCATCGACACCTACGGCGCCGATGCCGCGCGGCTGTTCATCCTGTCCGACAGCCCGCCGGACCGGGACATGGAGTGGACCGAAGCCGGCATCGAAGGCGCCTGGCGCTATCTGCAGCAGCTGTGGCGGCTGGTGACGGAATGCCCGGTCGAGCTGCCGGCCGCCGGCACCGCGGCACCGAACGGCTTCAGCCCGGCGGCGGAAGGGCTGCGCCGGGCGCTGCACCGGACCATCGCCGCCATGGGCGAGGACCTGGAGCGGTTCCACTTCAACAAGGCCGTGGCCCGCATCCGCGAGCTGACCAACCTGGTCGGCAAGATAGACGGGACGGGGCAGGGCGAGGCCTGGGCCCTGCGCGAGGCCTTCGACGGCATCATCCGCCTGATCGGCCCGATGGTGCCGCATATCGGCGAGGCGCTGTGGCAGCATCTCGGCCATGACGGGCTGCTGGCCGACGCCGCCTGGCCAGAGGCGGATCCCGCCCTGCTGGTCGAGAACACGGCCACGGTCGCGGTCCAGGTCAACGGCAAGCTGCGCGCCACCCTCATCCTGCCGCGCGATGTGGATGAGGCGACGGCGCGGGAGGCCGCCCTGGCCGATGCCAATGTCGCGCGCGCCCTGGAAGGCCGCACCGTCCGCAAGGTCATCGTCGTCCCGAATAGGATCGTCAATGTCGTGGGCTAATTCCTGGGTTCGGCGTGCAGCGCCGCTGCTCCTGATCCTCGCGCTCGGGGCCTGTGGGCTGCGGCCGCTCTACGGCACCAACTCCGTCGGCGCGGCCATGGCCGACAAGCTGGGGACGGTGAATGTGGGCCTCATCGGCGACCGGTCCGGCCAGACGCTGCGGGCAGAGCTGATCCGTACGCTGAACCCGGACGGCAGGCCGTCGCAGCCGGCCTACGACCTCACGGTCGCGCTGGCCGAGAGTCCGAGCAGGACGTGAACATCATCAGCGACCAGACGACGACGCGTAAGAACCTGACGCTGACCGCCAGCATGGTGCTGACCGATCGCAAGACCGGCCAGCCCGTCTTCTCCGATTCCGCCACGGAGATCACCAGCTTCAACATCCTCAGCGACCAGTTCACCACCCTGGTCGGCGAGCGTGACGCGCAGGATCGCGCGCTGAAGTCGCTGAGCGAGGACATCCGCACCCGCCTCGCGCTGTATTTCGACCGGCACCCGTGAAGCTGCCGCCGAACCGGATCGACGGCTTCGTCCGGCGGCCCGATCCCGGCATCCGCGCCGTGCTGCTGTACGGCCCCGACGCCGGCGCGGTGCGGGACTATGCTGATGCCCTGGCCCGCGGCGTTGTCGACCCGCCGACCGACCCGTTCCGCGTCGCCGAACTGGCGTCGGCCGAGATCGGGCGCGACCCGGCCCGGCTGGTCGACGAGGTCTTCGCCATCTCGATGATCGGCGGCCGGCGCCTGGTCCGGGTGCGCGATGCCTCCGATGCCGTTGCGCCGGCCCTGGATGCGGCCCTGAAGGGCGGCGAGACCGACACGCTGATCCTGCTCGAGGCGGATGAGCTGACGCCCCGCTCGGCCCTGCGCAAGCTGGGGGAGGCGGCGGACGGTGTCGCCACCATTGCCTGCTACATGCCGGACGAGGACGCGATCGGCCGCTTCATTCACCGCATGCTGGCGGAAGCCGGCGTCGCCGCCGATGGCGAGGCGGAGCATCTGCTAGCCTCGCTGCTGGTCGGCGACCGCCAGATCGCCCGGCGCGAGGTCGAGAAGCTGATCGCCTATGCCGGGGAGGGCGGCCGCATCGACCTGGAGGCGGTGCGGGCCTGCATCGGCGACGCCACCGACCGATCGCTGGACGACCTGGCCATGGCCGTGGCGGAGGGCGACCTGGTCGGGGTCGACCGCGCCCTGGCCCGGCTGCTGTCGGAGGGTGGCGAGGCGATCGGCATCCTGCGCGCGGTGCAGCGCCATTTCCTGCGGCTGCACCAGCTGGCCGTCATGATCGACGGCGGCGATGCCCCGGACGCCGCCATGGCGGCGCTGCGGCCACCGGTGTTCTTCAAGGCCAAGGCGGCGATCCGCAACCAGGCCCGGCGCTGGAGCCAGGCCCAGCTCGGCGAAGCCCTGCACCGGCTGATCGAGGCCGAGGCGGAGTGTAAGCGCACCGGCCGGCCGCCGGAGACCATCTGCGCCGCGGCGCTGATGCGCATCGCCCGCGCAGTGGCACGGAAAAGTTGAATTATATCAAATAGATAGCTGAATTCTGACCAAATCCGACCGCCGTGGGCGACAAGGGGCGGCCGGCCGATGGTGCATTTCATCCGCAAAGTTTAAAAAAGATATATTTCCGCGGGACCCGGGAAGGCCCCGCAGGCGTTTTAGGAAAAGCGGCCGCGCCGGCCCCTGATCGGACCCATCATGATCGCTGCCCCCCGCCGCGTGCTGATCGTCGAAGACGAACTCCTAATCGCCCTGTCGATCGCGGATATCCTTGACGAAGCCGGGTTCGAGACCGTCGGTCCGGCCGGCACCGTGCGAGAGGCCGTGGCGCTGGCGCAATCGGAAGCGCTCGACGCCGCCCTGCTCGACATCGAACTCGCCGGGCTGGACGTCTATCCCGCCGCTGCCATCCTGGCCGCGCGGCAGATCCCCTTCGCCTTCGTCTCCTCCCGGCCGCGCGACCAGATCAAGGAGGCATTCGCCGCCCGCCCACTGCTGGCCAAGCCCTTTGCCACGACGGATATCGAAGCCCTGGTGGCGGGCCTGATCCAGCCATAGCAGGGAAGGGCTCACCCCCGCAGGCGGCGCAGCAGGTTGCTGAACTGGTCGAGATCGGCGTAGTGGATGCGCATGACGCCGCTGGTCTTGGTGGTGGTCTCGATCGCCACCTTAAAGCCCAGCCGCCGCTGGATGTCCTCCTCCACCGCCACCAGGTTCGGGTCGCGCGGCGCCGGCCGCGATGGGGCCGGCTGGTCGCGCATGTCGCGAGCCAGCTGTTCGGTCTGGCGGACGTTCAGGCCGCGGGCGATCACCTTCTGCGCCGCCGCCTCCGGGTCAGGGCAGCCCAGCAGGGCGCGGGCATGGCCGGCGCTGAGCAGGCCATCCTGCAGCTTGGCCAGCACCGTGGCCGGCAGATCGAGCAGCCGCAGCGTGTTGGCGATGTGGCTGCGGCTCTTGCCCACCGCCTGGGCCACATCCTCCTGGGTCAGGGTGAAATCGGCGATCAGCCGCTGGTAGCCCTCGGCCTCCTCCAGCGCGGTCAGGTCCTGGCGCTGGACGTTCTCGATGATCGCGATCTGCATCGCGTCGCGGTCCGACATCGGCCGGACCACGACCGGAACCTCGTGCAGCTTCGCCTTCTGCGCGGCGCGCCACCGGCGCTCGCCGGCGATGATGTGATAGCGGTCGGGCTTGCCCTCGATCGGCCGCACCAGGATCGGCTGCAGCACGCCCTGGGTGCGCACCGATTCGACCAGCCGGTCCAGCTCCGCCTCGTCGAACTTCCGCCGCGGCTGGAACGGGCCGGGGCTCAGGAATTCGATCGGCAGGCTGCGCGGCGCCCGCGGCTCACCCGATGTGGCGGCGGCGGCGATATCGGCTTCGTCGGCCTCGCCGAACAGGGCATCGAGGCCACGGCCCAGGCTGGCGCGGCGGCGGGGGTTGGTCTCGGCCGCGCTCATGCTGCGCTCCTCTGTTCTTCGCGTTTCAGCACCTCGGAAGCGAGGTGGATATAGGCCTGGGCGCCGGAGGAGGCGAGGTCGTAGACCAGCACCGGCTTGCCGTGCGACGGCGCCTCGGAGACGCGGACGTTCCGCGGGATCACCGTCTCATAGACCTTGGCGCCGAGATGCTGGCGCACATCGCGCGCCACCATGTCGGACAGGTTGTTGCGCCGGTCGTACATGGTCAGGACGATGCCCTGCATCTCCAGCGCCGGGTTGAACGCCTTGCGCACCCGCTCGATCGTCCGGATCAGGTGGCTGAGGCCCTCCAGCGCATAGAACTCGCATTGCAGCGGCACCAGCACGGCATCGGCCGCGGTCAGCGCGTTCAGCGTGAGCAGGCCGAGCGAGGGCGGGCAGTCGATCAGGATGTAGTCGTAGCCGTCGGCGCCGGGCCGCAGCGCGCTGCGCAGCCGGTATTCGCGCCGCACCGCTTCGACCAGCTGGATTTCGGCGCCGGCCAGGTCGACCGAGGCCGGGATCAGGTCCAGGCCCGGCACCTCGGTGCCGACCGCGGCCTCGGCCACATTGGTGGTGCCGAACAGCAGATCGTAGGAGCCGAGGCCGCGCTTGGCCCGCGGCAGGCCGAAGCCGGTGGAGGCGTTGCCCTGGGGGTCGAGGTCGATCACCAGCACGCGCTTGCGCACCGCGGCCAGGGCGGTCGCCAGGTTGATCGCCGTCGTGGTCTTGCCGACGCCGCCCTTCTGGTTGGCGACGGCGATGGTGCGGGTGAGCCGAGGCTCGGCCGCCACGCTCAGGGTCGTCATCTCTTCAGCCACGGGCGAACCCCTCGATACGGATGAGCACGGCGTCGGGATCGGTCCGGCTCGGATGGAGGTCTATGGTCATCTTCGGCGATGCGGCCGGGCCGGTCAAATGGTCGGCCGATTTGAGGCTGGCCAGTTCGGCTTCGACGGAGCGGCCCTTCGGGAAGATCGCGACCGTGTGCGGCCCGGCGAACCGCGCGGCATGGCCCAGCAGGGCGGGCAGGGGGGCCAGGGCCCGGGCCGTCACCACATCAGCGACGAAGGGCGGCACCTGCTCGATCCGCTTGGCGTGGACCGTCACCGGCGCGGATGTTTCACGTGAAACAGCGCGCAGGAACTCCGCCTTGCGCTGGTCGCTCTCGACCAGATGCGTCTCCAGCCCGGTGGCCAGCGCCAGCACCAGCCCAGGAAAGCCGGCGCCGCTGCCGAGATCGACCAGCCGCTTCGCCCCGGCGGGGATCAGCGGCACCAGCTGCAGCGAATCCTCGAAATGCCGACGCCGCAGGTCGGCCAGGGTCGAGGGGGCGACCAGGTTGATCGCCGCCTGCCATTTGCGCAGCAGCGCCTCGTAGCGGTCCAGCTTCTCCGCCAGGTCCGGGGGCGCCGGGAACGCCGCCTCACGCACTGGCACGCCGGGCCTCCCCGTCGCGCCGGACATGCTTCAGCAGCGCCACCAGGGCGGCCGGGGTGACGCCCGGCAACCGGGCGGCGGCACCGAGCGTCGGCGGTCGCGACCGCTTCAGGATCAAGCGGATCTCGCTCGACAGGCTGCCGATCGCGTCGAAGTCCAGATCCGGCGGCAGGGCCAGCCCCTCGTCGCGACGGAAGGCGCGGATGTCGGCATCCTGCCGGTCGAGATAGCCGGAATACTTCGCCTCGATCTCGATCTGCTCGGCCACCACCGCCGGCCAGTCCGCCAGCTCGGGCCAGATGCCGGTCAGGGCGGCGAGGTCGATCTCGGGATAGCGCAGCAGGTCCATGCCATCGCGGCGGACGCCGTCCTGGTTCACCGCCAGGCCATGACGTCGCGCCTCGGTCGGGGTCAGCGACAGGGTGCGGATCTGGAGCCGCGCCGCCGCCAGCGCCATCGTCTTGCGGGCGAACAGCGCCTGCCGCTCCGCCCCGACGCAGCCGGCGGCGATGCCGCGGGCGGTCAGGCGCTGGTCGGCGTTGTCGGCGCGCAGCACCAGCCGGTATTCGGCGCGCGAGGTGAACATGCGGTAGGGCTCGGGCGCGCCGCGCGTCACCAGATCGTCGATCATCACGCCGATATAGGCCTCGGCCCTATCGAGCAGCAGCGGGTCGCTGCCGGCGACGGCGCGGGCGGCGTTCAGCCCGGCCATCAGGCCTTGGGCCGCCGCCTCCTCATAGCCGGTGGTGCCGTTGATCTGGCCGGCCAGGAACAGCCGCGGCACGGCGCGCAGCATCAGCGACCGGTCGAGCTGCCGCGGGTCGACGAAGTCGTATTCGATGGCATAGCCGGGCCGCAGGATCACCGCCCGCTCCAGCCCCGGGATGCCGCGCACCAGCCCTTCCTGCACGTCGCGGGGCAGGGAGGTGGAGATGCCGTTCGGATACACCGTCGGGTCGTCCAGCCCCTCCGGCTCCAGGAAGATCTGGTGCCGCTCCTTGTCGGCGAAGCGCACGACCTTGTCCTCGATCGACGGGCAATAGCGCGGGCCGACGCTGTCGATCTGGCCGGAATACATCGGCGCCCGGTGCAGGTTGGCGCGGATCAGCGCATGCGCCGCCGGGGTGGTGTAGGTGATGAAGCAGGAGATCTGCGGCACCGTCACCCGGTCGGTGAGGTCGGAGAAGGGCACCGGCGGGTCGTCGCCCTTCTGCTCCTCCAGCGCCGCCCAGTCGATGGTGCGGCCATCCAGCCGCGGCGGCGTGCCGGTCTTCAGCCGGCCGAGGGTGAGGCCGAGTCGGTGCAGCGTGTCGGCCAGACCGATCGACGGCGCATCGCCGACCCGGCCGGCCGGAAACTGCTCCTCACCGATATGGATCAGGCCGTGCAGGAAGGTGCCGGTGGTCAGCACCACCGCACCGGCGCCGAGCGTGCGGCCGTCGGCCAGGACAACGCCGGAGACCGCGCCGGCCGAATCGAAGGTCAGGTCCTCGACCGAGCCGGCGATCAGGTCGAGATCCGATTGTTCGGCCAGCACCGCCTGCATCGCCTGGCGATACAGCTTGCGGTCGGCCTGGGCGCGCGGGCCACGCACGGCGGGGCCCTTGCTGCGGTTGAGGATGCGGAACTGGATGCCGGCGCGGTCGATCACCCGGCCCATCACCCCGTCCAGCGCATCGATCTCGCGCACCAGATGGCCCTTGCCCAAGCCGCCGATCGCCGGGTTGCAGGACATCTCGCCGATCGAGTCGAGCCGCTGGGTGACCAGCGCCGTGCGCGCGCCGAACCGCGCCGCGGCAGCCGCGGCTTCACAGCCGGCGTGGCCGCCGCCGACCACGATGACGTCATATCTGTTGAGGGCACGTTCCATGGCGGCGGACTTTACGGAGGCGGCGGGGCAGGGTCAAATGCGCCAACGCAAAAACGATGTTTGACGTGAAACATCGACCGTGGAGATTGCCCGTGCTGTCCCTCATCTCCACCCTCGTCGCCACTGTAACGACCTTCGGCAGTGTGCTGACGGCCGACATCCCGAGCACGCCGGCCCCGGTGACGCGGACGCCGTCGGATATCGAGTTCCGGCTGGCCGAGACCGAGCCGGCGCCGGGCCTGATCCGAATCGAAGGCGAGGGGCGGGTGATCTATCTGCGGCCTGATGTGCTGCTGTCGACCGCCGACATCGCCAGTGCCAAGCTCGGCACCGATGTGTTTTCGGCCGGGCCTGTGGTGGAGCTGACCCTGACGCCCTCGGGTCGCGACCGCCTGGCCAAGGTCACCACCGACAATGTCGGGCAGATGATGGCGGTCACGGTCGACGGCGCCCTCGTCACGGCCCCGATCATCCGCGAGCCGATCCTGGGCGGCCAGCTGCAGATCAGCGGCCTCGACGATGCGGCCAGCGCGGCGGACCTCGCCAACAGCCTCGGCGCCCCGCGGGCGGTCCCGCCGCACTCCCTGGCTGACGGGCTGATGAAGGGCTTGTTCGGATCGCTTTAAGAGCGTCTGGATCTGTGCCTGGGGCAACATGGATTGCTTCGCTGCGCTCGCAATGACGAAGGAGAAGTTTTCCCCTTGTCCGTCATTGCGAGGAGGCGAAGCCGACGAAGCAATCCATGCCGCCCGCAGGAACAGCCCTGGGCCGCCTCACTTCCCGATGCAGAAGCTGCCGAACAACAGGTCGAGCATGTCCTCGACATCGACCCGGCCGGTGATGCGGCCGATGGCGCGGAGCGCGAGTCGCAGATCCTCCGCCGCCAGCTCGGGCAGCGGTGCCGCCGGCACCCGGGCGAGGGCGTCGCGTGCGTCCTCCAGCGCCGCCCGGTGCCGGGCGCGGGTGAGGGCAGGGGAGCCGTCGCCGGTCAGCCGGCTCTCCACCGCCGCGGCCAGCGCATCGAGCAGCCGGTCGAGGCCGGCGCCGGTGTGGACGGAGATCGCGATCTCATCCGCCGCCAGGGGCACGCCCAGCGCCTGGTCGATCTTGTTGGCCACCCGGATCCTATCCGGGCCGGGCCCCAGTGCCGGGTCGGAGGGAGCGGGGGCGCCGGCGTCGCGGATCACCAGCCGCAGGTCGGCCTCGGCGGCGCGGCGATGGGAGCGGCGGATGCCTTCGGCCTCGATCTCGTCGGTGGTGTCGCGCAGCCCCGCCGTGTCGGCCAGCACCACCGGGAAGCCGCGCAGGTCGAGCGCGACCTCGACCACGTCGCGTGTGGTGCCCGGCCGGTCGGAGACGATGGCGGCGTCGCGCCGGGCCAGGGCGTTGAGCAGGCTGGACTTGCCG
>NZ_JBYRFX010000255.1:0-4916 GCF_057815775.1 Inquilinus sp. | reverse complement strand
CGGGCTGTCCAGGTCGCGGGTGCGGCGGAGGATGCCGGCAGCGGCGAGGTCTTTGGCCTTGGCTATGGCTGCGTCCAGCAGGCTGGTCTCGGCCACCGCATCGACGATGCCGAGGGTGAGCGCTTCGGCGGCGGATGCGGGGGCACCCTCGGCCATCAGCCTGAAGGCGGGCGCGGCGCCGATCAGGCGCGGCAGGCGCTGGGTGCCGCCGGCGCCGGGGATCAGGCCGAGCTTGACCTCGGGCAGGCCCAGCTTCGCGCCCGGCCCGGCGATGCGGGCGTGGCAGCCCAGCGCGACCTCCAGCCCGCCGCCCAGCGCCGCGCCATGGATGGCGGCGACGATCGGCTTGGTCACGGCGTCGAAGCCGTTGATGACATCGGGGAGGGACGGCGGCAGCGGCGGCTTGCCGAATTCGGAGATGTCGGCGCCGGCGATGAAGGTGCGGCCCTCGGCGGCGATGACGATGGCGCGGACGTCGGGGTCGGCATCGGCCTGCTGCACCGCCGCGGCCAGCCCGGCCCGCAGCCCGGCGTCGAGCGCATTGACCGGCGGGCTGGCGATGGTGACGATCGCGATCCCGTCCTGCGTGGTGGTGCGCACCTTGTCCATCGATCCTCCTGGGACGGCTGGGCCCGGATGGTGTAATTCTGCAATGCAGAATTCATTTCCGTATTCTTGATCGATATAGACCAGAGCACCGTCGGGACGTCAAGACGGCGAGGCTGGTGGTGAAGGCTCGGTCAGCAGCCATCAGTCGGCCAGAAACCATTGTCTTCGGTCAGGGACCACTTCCCCTCCTTTGTCATTGCCGGGCTTGATCCGGCAGTCCAGAAGATGTCGACAGACTCTGGATGCCCGGATCAAGTCCGGGCATGACAGGGAGGGGGATGGTTGCCTGGCGATCGCTCAGCCGCGTCCTGATCCGATGGATTTCCATTCATCTGATCTATTCCGCAATGCAGAATTGAATTCTGAAAATCTGTTGACCGTTTTCAGACCCCATGCAAACTGGCGGTCCGTCGGCGGCGAAAGGAGAAGCAGATCTTGGCCTTGCCCGCTTCCCTGTCCGAGCGCCTGGCCCTGCCGGTGATCGCGGCGCCGATGTTCATCGTGTCGACGCCGGAGCTGGTGGTGGCGCAATGCCTCGGCGGCATCGTCGGCTCCTTCCCGGCGCTGAACGCCCGGCCGCAGGCGGAGCTCGAGACCTGGCTGACCCGGATTGAGACGGAGCTGGCGGCAACGCAGGAAGCCGAGCCGGACCGGGTGATCGCGCCCTATGCCGTCAACCAGATCGTGCACCAGTCGAACGACCGGCTGGACCAGGACATGGCGGCCTGCGTCCGCCACCGGGTGCCCATCATCATCACCTCGTTGCGGGCGCCGGGCGAGGTGGTGCGGCAGGTGCATGGCTATGGCGGGCTGGTGTTCCACGACGTCACCACCATCCGCCATGCCGAAAAGGCGCTGGAGGCGGGGGTCGATGGGCTGATCCTGGTCTGCGCCGGGGCCGGCGGCCATGCCGGCACCATGAGCCCCTTCGCCCTGGTCGGCGAGGTCCGCCGCTTCTGGGACGGGCCGCTGATCCTGTCCGGTGCCATCACCACCGGGGCCGCGATCCTGGCGGCGCGCAGCCTGGGCGCCGACCTGGCCTATATGGGCACCCGCTTCATCGCCACGGCGGAGGCGCGGGCGGCCGATTCCTACAAGCAGATGATCGTCGACGCCGCCGCGTCCGATATCGTCTACACCCCGTTCTTCACCGGCGTGCCCGGCAACTATCTGAAGCCCAGCATCGCCGCCGCCGGGCTGGACCCCGATGCGTTGCCGGTGGCGGATAAGAGCCAGATGAACTTCGGCTCGACCCGGGTGAAGCCGTGGAAGGATGTCTGGGGCGCCGGCCAGGGCGTCGGCACCATAGCCGATGTGCTGCCCACCGCCGACGTGATCGCCCGGCTGAAACACGAATACGCGACCGCCCGCGCACGGCTTTGCGCCGCCTGAGCCGGGAAGAACCTGCATGGACCACATCAGCGATCCCGCCACCCTCCGCATCGTGGACCCCACCGCCGGCGTCCGGCTGCTGACGATCGACCGGCCGGCCCGCCGCAACGCGCTGGATATCGCCACCTACAACGCGCTGGCCGAAGCGATCGCCGCCGCCGACAAGGATTCGTCGGTGCGCGCGCTGGTGCTGTCCGGGGCCGGCGGCACCTTCACCAGCGGCAACGACCTGGCGGATTTCCAGAAGGCGTCGGGCGGCAGCGCCCCCAGCGCCGGGCTGCGCTTCCTCGGCGCCCTGATCGGGGTGGAGAAGCCGGTGGTGGCGGCGGTCGAGGGCCATGCCATCGGCATCGGCACCACCCTGCTGCTGCATTGCGACCTCGCCTTCGCCGGGCGCGATGCGCGGTTCCGGCTGCCCTTTGTCCAGCTCGGCCTGTGCCCGGAAGGGGCGTCGAGCTACCTGCTGCCGCGGCTGGCCGGCACCAAGCGGGCGGCCGAGCTGCTGATGCTGGGCGAGAGCTTCAGCGCGGATGAGGCGGCCGAGGCCGGGATCCTCAATGCGGTGACCGAACCCGGCCAGGCGCTGGACCGGGCGCTGGACCGGGCGACGGCGCTGGCGGCTCTGCCGGCCCGGTCGGTGTCGCTGACCAAGCAGCTGCTGCGCCGCGCCGATGCCGCCCCCGTGATGGAGACGCTGGGCGCCGAGGCACGGTTTTTCGCCGAATGCCGCCGCTCGCCGGAGGCCCAGGCCGCCTTCGCCGCCTTCTTCGCCCGGCAGCCGGTGGCCGGTTGATGGCGCGCAGACGGCTGGCCGCCATCGACACCGCCCCCGCATTCGACAGCGCCGAGGCGCGCGAGGACAGGCACTTCGTCACCGCCCTGGCGCGGGGGCTGGACGTGCTGGCCTGCTTCCGCAAGGACGAGCCGCTGCTGGGCAACCAGGAGATCGCGGCCCGCTGCGGCCTGCCGCCCTCGACCGTGTCGCGTCTGACCTACACCCTGACCCGGCTCGGCTACCTGCATTACCTCGACCATGTCGGCAAGTACCGGCTGGGCACCGCGGTGCTGGCGCTGGGCGCCACCATGCTGGCGCGGCTCGATGTGCGCTCGGTCGCCCGGCCGTTTATGCAGGATCTGGCGGATTTCTCCCGCGGCTCGGTCGGGCTCGGCACGCGCGACCGGCTCAGCGTGCTCTATGTCGAATGCGCCCATGGCAAGGCCGCGATCTCGCTGACCCTCGATGTCGGCTCGCGCATCTCGATCGCCGCCAGCGCCATGGGCCGCGCCGTCCTGGCCGCCTGCCGGGCGGAGGAGCGGGCGCCGATCCTGCAGGAGCTGGCGGCGCTGGACGAGGTGGCGTGGCCGCGCACCCGCGCCGGCATCGACAAGGCGATCCGCGACCAGCAGGAGCTGGGCTGCTGCTGCTCCTTCGGCGAATGGCAGGAGAACGTCAACGCCATCGCGGTCGGCTTCCGTCCCAGCGGCGGGCTGCCGCCGATGGCGATGAATTGCGGCGGCCCGGCCACGGTGCTGACCCCGGACTTCCTGCTGACGGAGGTGCGGCCGCGGCTGATCGCCCTGGTCCGCCGCTTGGACGGGGCGATGGGGCTGTGAGCGGGGCGCCGCAGCTACTCGCCGGCATCCGCGTGCTCGACCTGTCGCGGGTGCTGGCCGGGCCGCTGTGCGGCATGGTGCTGGCCGATCTCGGCGCCGAGGTGGTGAAGATCGAGCATCCCGGCCGCGGCGACGACACCCGCGACTGGGGCGCGCGGATCGGCGACGGGGACACATCGTACTTCTACAGCGTCAACCGCAACAAGCAGTCGCTGGCGCTCGACCTCGACAGCGCCGACGGCCGGGCCATCGTCCGCCGGCTGGCGGCGCAGTCGGATGTGGTCATCCAGAACTTCCGCACCGGCGGGGCCGAGAAGCTGGGCGTCGGCTACGGCGACCTCAGCGCCGGCCATCCCGGCCTGGTCTATTGCTCGATCTCCGGCTACGACCGCAGCGGGCCGGAGGCGGCGCGGCCGGGCTACGATCTGGTGATCCAGGGGGAGGCCGGGCTGATGGCGATGAATGGCGAGGCCGAACGGCCGCCGCTGAAATTCGGCATCGCCGCGGTCGACCTGTTCACCGGCATGTACGCCGCCCAGGCGATCATGGCGGTGCTGCTGGAGCGCACCCGCACCGGGCGCGGCCGGCATGTCGAGCTGGCGCTGTTCGATTGCGGCCTGATGATCACTGCCTATTGCGGGCTGGAGGCACTGGTGCTGGGCCGCGACCCGCCGCGCTACGGCAACGCCCATCCGTCGATCGTGCCCTATGGCGTGTTCGATGCGGCGGACGGCCCGCTGGTCATCACCGTCGGCAACAACCAGCAGTTCGGCCGCTTCTGCCGCGAGGTGATCGGCCGGCCCGACCTGGCGGACGACCCGCGCTTCGCCACCAATCTCGACCGCGCCACCCATCGTGAGGCGCTGCTGCCGCAGATCCGGGCCGAACTCGGCCGGCGCGGCCGGGCGGAACTGCTGGCGACGCTCGGCCGCTGCGGCATCCCTTGCGGCGAGGTGCTGGGGCTGCTGGAGGCGCTGCAATCGCCGCGCGCCGTGGATGCCGGGCTGGTGACTCGCCAGCCGCATCCGCAGGCAGGCGAGGCACCGGTGCTGGCGCCGCCCTACCGCTTCGACGGCCAGCGCTCCGAAATCCGGGCCCGGCCGCCGCAGCTGGGCGAACACAGCGACCAGATCCTGCGCGAAAGGCTGGGCGCGACCGAGGCGGATCTGGCGGCGTGGCGGGAGAGGGGTGCCATCCGCTGATCATCCGGAGGCGGGCAGGGCACGATCCGACGTCTGCCCCTGTTCCACGGCTCGACAGGCGGCGCCGGCTGGCGCAATTTGCCGGAGTGTCGTTCCAAT
>NZ_JBYRFX010000254.1:0-1754 GCF_057815775.1 Inquilinus sp. | reverse complement strand
ACAAATTTAATTTGTATATATGGAAGAGGTGGAATGGCGGTGCCGAACGCGGGATGACATTCGATAGAGCGGAAACCGGCGCACTACGCCGGAATGGGCGGCCCGAACCAAATGGTCAGCGCGTCGATGAGGCCCGACTGGGTTCCATCCGCCACCCAGGCGACATAGCCGTCGGGCCGGACCAGCACGGCGGCGGGGGCCGCCACCGCCCCGATCGCCGGCAGCTCCCACGGGCTATCATAGCGGGCATCGATCCGCTGCACCCGATCCGCCCAGGGCCTGATGTCGACGCTGCCGGGCTCCCCGAAATTGAGCAGCACCGGCCGGGCCTGGTGCAGCAGGGAGAAGACCCGCTGCGGGCCGCCGGCGGTAACCAGGTCGAGATCGGGCATGCGGCGCCCGATCAATGGATGCCCCGCGCCGAGATCGTAGTGAAGGCCCAGGCCCGACATCATCGCGGCGAAGCGCCTGCGCGGCTCCTCCATGCCGAGCAGCTCGGCCATGCTGTCGCGCACGGCCTCGATGCGGTCGTCCGGGCGGCGCAGGGCGACCAGCGCCATGGTGTTGCGCAGCACGCGGGCCCCGACCGGGTGGCGCTCGGCGTGATAGCTGTCGAGCAGGCTGTCCGGCGACATCCCCTTCACCACCTGGGCCAGCTTCCAGCCCAGGTTCACCGCATCCTGCACGCCGGTGTTGAGCCCCTGCCCGCCGTCCGGAGAATGCACATGGGCGGCGTCGCCGGCCAGCAGCACCCGGCCCTTGCGGTAGGATGCGGCCTGCCGCGTCGTGTCGGTGAAACGGGAGATCCAGAGGGGGCTGTGCATCCCGTAATCGCTGCCGCAGGCCGCGATCAGCGCCGCACTGAGATCGCGCAGGGTGGGTTCGGTCGTGGCGCCGACCTGCCGTTCGGTCACCATGACGCCCACCGGCCCTTCCTCCGCGTAGATGATCTTGCCGTCGACGATCCGGTAGTCCTTCCGGCCGAAGGAGTGGATGCCGAAGGCATTCTTGTGGATGCCCAATGGCGGCTGCCCGGTCATCTCGACCTCGGCGATCAGGCTGCTGGTCGTCGGGTCCCAGCCAGGGAAGTCGATGCCCGCGGCCTTGCGGACCAGGCTGCGCCCGCCGTCACAGCCGACGAGATACTGCGCCCGCAGCGACCGGCCATCGGACAGCCGGATATCGACGCCGGTGTCGTCCTGCACGAAGCCCGTCACCTCGCATCCGTAGTGGATCGGCACCGCCAATTCGGCCACCCAGCCGGCCAGGATGCGCTCGATGTGGTTCTGCCACAGCCCGAGCCCATAGGGATGCCGGGTGGGAAAGTCGCCGAGATCCAGGCGGGTTCCGGCGAAAGAAGCGGTCTGGGCCTTCTGCCCTTCCGCCAGGAACCGGTCGGCGATGCCGCGCTGGTCGAGCACCTCGATGGTGCGGGCGTGCAGGCCGCCGGCGCGGGACCCGACGAGGGCCTGGTCGGCGCGCCGCTCGACGATGGCGACGTCGACGCCGGCCAGCGCCAGCTCGCCCGCCAGCATCAGGCCGGTCGGGCCGCCGCCGGCGATCACCACCGCGTGCCCGGTCATCGGCATATCCATGTCGGGACTCCCATTTCCGTGGATCTGGCTGACGCCGGTTCTACGGGAGGAGCCGGGACTTGAAGCAAGCCCCTTGCGCGCCACATATGAGAAGGGGGGAAGAGCGGGTGCCGCCCTTCCCCTTACTGCCGCTCGCGTTGCTGCCGTAGCCCCAAGACG
>NZ_JBYRFX010000253.1:0-2056 GCF_057815775.1 Inquilinus sp. | reverse complement strand
ATCAGCCCCTACGCCAAGGGCGGCAAGATCGGCCTGTTCGGCGGCGCCGGCGTCGGCAAGACGGTGACCATCCAGGAGCTGATCAACAACATCGCCAAGGCGCATGGCGGCGTGTCGGTCTTCGCCGGCGTGGGCGAGCGGACCCGCGAGGGCAACGACCTCTATCACGAGATGATCGACTCCGGCGTCATCAAGCTCGGGGAAGAGGGCTCGAAGGTCGCGCTGGTCTACGGCCAGATGAACGAGCCGCCGGGCGCCCGCGCCCGCGTCGGCCTGTCGGGCCTGACCGTGGCGGAGTACTTCCGCGACGTCGAAGGCCAGGACGTGCTGTTCTTCGTCGACAACATCTTCCGCTTCACCCAGGCGGGTGCCGAAGTGTCGGCGCTGCTCGGCCGCATCCCGTCGGCGGTGGGCTATCAGCCGACGCTGTCGACCGACATGGGCGCGCTGCAGGAGCGCATCACCTCGACCAACAAGGGTTCGATCACCTCGGTGCAGGCCATCTACGTGCCCGCCGACGATCTGACCGACCCGGCGCCGGCGACCTCGTTCGCGCATCTCGATGCGACGACCGTGCTCAGCCGAGCGATCTCCGAGCTCGGCATCTACCCGGCGGTGGACCCGCTCGACTCGACCTCGCGCATCCTCGACCCGCGCGTCGTCGGCCAGGAGCATTACGAGGTGGCCCGCGCCGTGCAGCGCACGCTGCAGGAATACCGGGCGCTGCAGGACATCATCGCCATCCTGGGCATGGACGAGCTGACCGAAGAGCAGCGCCTGACCGTGGCCCGCGCCCGCAAGATCCAGCGCTTCTTCAGCCAGCCCTTCCACGTCGCCGAGGTGTTCACCGGCACCCCGGGCGTGCTGGTGTCGGTCGAGGATACCGTGCGCGGCTTCAAGGGCATCGTGAACGGCGACTACGATCACCTGCCGGAAGCGGCCTTCTACATGGTCGGCACCATCGACGACGCCATCGCCAAGGCGAAGAAGCTCGCCGAAGCCGCCTGACGCCAGCAGCACCGTAGCCGGGGACATCCATGGCCGAGAAATTCGCCTTCGAACTGGTCTCGCCCGAGAAGCTGCTCGTGGCCCAGCAGGTCGAAATGGTGGTCGTCCCCGGTGGCGACGGCTATTTCGGCGTGCTGAAGGGGCATATGTCGATGCTGTCGACCGTCCAGCCGGGCGTGATCGACGTCTATGAGCAGCGCAGCGCCATCTCCGAGCGGCTCTTCGTCACCGGCGGCTTTGCCGAAGTGACGCCGGAGCGCTGCACCGTCCTGGCCGAACAGGTCGTGCCGGTGGCCTCGCTCGACCGCGGCAAGGTCGAGCAAGAGGTGCGCGACGCCGAGGAAGACGTCGCCGACGCCAAGACCCCGGGCGAGACCGCCGTGGCCGAACGCGCGCTGAAGCTGGCCAAGGCCAAGCTGTCGGCGGTTACCCGCGCCGCTGCCGGCCACGCCTGATCCGATCCGAGACCTGCTGAAACGGAAAGGGCCCCGCAAGGGGCCCTTTTTCGTTGGTGGAATCCGGCGAGGCTCCGAAGCCCTTCACTCCACATCTGTCATGCCCGGACTTGATCCGGGCATCCAGAGACTGTCGACATCCTCTGGATTGCCGGGTCAAGCCCGGCAATGACAGGTGGAGGGGGCGTTTCTCCGCGTTTTACACCGAACGCGGCCGCAGCTGGCTGACGTCGCGGACGGCGCCGCGGGCGGCGCTGGTGGTCAGGGCGGCATAGGCCTGCAGCGCGGCCGAGACCTTGCGCGGGCGCGGCGCCTCCGGCTTCCAGCCGCCATCGGCACGGGCCTTCATCGCGGCGCGGCGATGCGCCAGCTCCTCATCCGACACCATCAGCTCGATCCGCCGGCCGGGGATGTCGATCTCGACCCGGTCGCCTTCCTGGGCCAGGGCGATAGTGCCGCCCTCGGCCGCTTCCGGCGAGGCATGGCCGATCGACAGGCCCGAGGTGCCGCCGGAGAAGCGGCCGTCGGTGACCAGGGCGCAGGCCTTGCCCAGCCCCTTCGACTTCAGATAGCTGGTCGGGTACAGCATCTCC
>NZ_JBYRFX010000252.1:0-2394 GCF_057815775.1 Inquilinus sp. | reverse complement strand
GGCCACCGCCATCACGCCGCCGCCGACGAACACCTCGGTCCAGGGATGGCCGGCCTCGTCCAGCACCTTGACCGCGATGCCGCGCACGCCGCAGGGCGCGGCCATGCTGGCCAGGCGCAGCGGCTCGCCCGGCCGGTGGCGCCAGCCCGGTGCGGCGAAGCAGCCGAACCGTTCCTCCGCCAGCACCTCGCCGTCGCGGCGGCCGCCCTCGCGTCGGACGATCGCGGCA
This sequence comes from Inquilinus sp., assembly GCF_057815775.1. Classification (NCBI taxonomy): domain Bacteria; kingdom Pseudomonadati; phylum Pseudomonadota; class Alphaproteobacteria; order Rhodospirillales; family Rhodospirillaceae; genus Inquilinus; species Inquilinus sp. The sequence goes on along the minus strand of NZ_JBYRFX010000252.1, from coordinate 2,165 downwards.
TCCAGCTCGTCGCGGTCGAAGGCGGCGACCAGGTCGCGCGACGCCGCGATCCGGACATCGATCACCAGCAGCGGGTCATAGGCCGACAGCCGGCCCAGCAGCGCCGGCAGGTCGGGGCCGGCGACATGGTCGCTGATGCCGATGGTCAGCCGCCGGGGCGGCGCCGCCGCCAGCTGCGCCACCGCGCGGTCGTGGGCCAGCAGCAGGTCGCGGGCGGCGTCGATGAAGCGGTCGCCCTCGGCCGACAGGCGGACGCGCCGCGGCGTGCGGTCCAGCAGCCGGCAGCCCAGCCGCTCCTCCAGCCGCTTCAGCTTCAGGCTGATGGTCGCCTGCGACGTGTCCATCGCCTCCGCCGCCCGGGTGAAGCTGCCGAGGTCGGCGACCAGGACGAAGGCCTGGACGGTGTCGAGGTCGAGCGGAGCGGGATCCATCATCATGTCCAGATCTTATCGCAAATATATTCACCCATATGTTGATGCAATGACTGGCCGGCCGCAATCTCTGGTTCCTCCGATCGCGACAGGACCAGCCTCATGTTCGCAAAGCAGTATTCCCATCACCTGCCGGCCGATTACGACATGGCGCAGATCGACCGGCGGGTGGCGGCCCGTGCGCCGCTGTGGGACGGCCGGGAAGGGCTGGCCTTCAAGGCCTTCGTGTCGCGCCGACGCGGTCGCAACGGTGCCCCGGCCAATGTCTATGCCTCGGTCTATCTCTGGCGGGACGATGCGGCCGCCGCCGGCTTCCTGCTGGACGGGTTCCAGACCGTCATCGACGGCTTCGGCCGGCCGCGGGTCGAGGCTTGGCTGCCCCTGGCCGCGCGCAGCGGGCCGGCCCGCCAGGCACTGTCGCTGGTGCGGGAGGACCGCCCGATCGAAGAGGGTGCGGATTTGCCAACGCTGAAGGCGGCCGAGACCGACCGGATCCGGGATCTCGCCGGGGAGCCGGACGTGGTCGCGGCGGTCGTGGCGCTGGATGTGCCGGCCTGGACGCTGGTCCGGCTGACCCTGTCCTCCCGGGCGGCGGACGGATCGCGGCCGGGCACCGCCTTCGATGTCCTGCACCTGTCCCGGCCGGGGCTGGAGCGGTTGTCATGACAGCCGCGCCGGACCGGCTCGACGGCAAGACCGTCCTCGCCGCGCATCTGCTCGGCCTCGGTTCCGTCGCCGCCTTCGTCCTGGCCCTGACTGTCGCCCTGGCGCGGCTGTTGCTCTGGATCTGATCCGGGCGCGGGAACGTCAGGCTTCCGCCTGCGCCGCCACGAGATCGCGGAACCAGCGCTGGGCGGGATTGGCATCGTTGCGCCGGTGCCAGGACAGCACGAAGGGCACCGGCGGCAGGTCGAGCGGTGGATCGAGCAGACACAGGGCGCCGGCATGGCCGGAGGCCGCGACCACGCCGCGCATCAGCGTCGCGATCAGGTCGGACTGCGCCACGACACCAGGCGCCGCATAGGTCTGCGGCAGGGTCAGGCCGAGCCTGCGCTTGAGGCCCCGTTTCGCCAGCGCGGCATCGACCAAGCCGAACTGCTCGTGCTCGGGCGACACCAGCAGGTGCGACAGCGCCAGGAAGCGGTCGAGATCGAGCGGCTGGCCCGCTGCAGGGTGGCCACGGCGCAGCACGCAGACGAAGCGCTCCTCGAACAGCGGGCGGGACAGGATGCGGCCGGCCGGTGCCACCGGCACGCCGATCGTCGCGTCGGCCTCGCCGGCATCCAGCACCCGGACCGCATCGTCCCGCGCCGTGAAGCCGCGCACCCGCAGCTGGGCGCCGGGCGCGGCTGCCTGCAGCGCCGTCACCAGCCGCGGCAGCAGCAGGAAGGCCGGGTGATCCGACAGGCCGAGGGTGAAGGTCGCCGTCGACGCGGCCGGGTCGAAGTCCCGGGTGAAATCCAGCGTGCGCTGGATCTGCGCCAGGGCGCCGGACAGGGGTTCGGCCAGGTCGAGCGCGCGCGGCGTCGGCTGCAGGCCCTGGGGGCCACGCACGAACAGCTCGTCCCGCAGCAGGGCGCGCAGCCGGGCCAGTGCGGCGCTCATCCCCGGCTGGGTCCGGCCGATGCGGGCGCCGGCACGGGTGACGCTGCGCTCCGCCATCAAGGCGTCGAAGGCGACCAGCAGGTTCAGGTCGATGCCATGAAGATCCATGGTGTGGATGATCTCATATCA
>NZ_JBYRFX010000251.1:0-4871 GCF_057815775.1 Inquilinus sp. | reverse complement strand
AGGAAGCCGGACAGCACGGTGACGGGCAGGCGGGTGTCGGGCTGCATGGTCACGACGCGAGCTGCGGGTGGGCGGGTTCGGCCGTCGCGGTGTCGAGGCGCAGCTCGATCGACAGCGAACCCAGCAGGTCGGCGCAGCGGTCCATGCCGTGGACGGCGATCAACCGTGGCATGGCTTCGGTCAGCAGCGCGGCCGCCAGCGCGGCGGGGGAGAGCCCGACGGCCTCCAGGCCAGCGAGCACGGTCCGGATCTCTCCGGTGGCGCGGGTGAAGCCGGCCTGGAAGCCATCGGGCTATCCCCCGCCGCCCTCGCGGCGGCGTTGCTGACCGAGGCCATGCCGCGGCTGGTCGCCGTGCATGGCACGGACCGCTGCGCCGACCTGCTGGGCTCGCTGTCGATCGAGCTGCGCCTCGACACCACGGCGGCCGAACCCGCCCACCCGCAGCTGGCGTCGTGACCATGCAGCCCGACACCCGCCTGCCCGTCACCGTGCTGTCCGGCTTCCTCGGCGCCGGCAAGACCACGCTGTTGAATCACATCCTGAACAACCGCGAGGGCCGCCGGGTCGCGGTCATCGTCAACGACATGAGCGAGGTGAACATCGACGCGGATCTGGTCCGCGACGGCGGCGCCGACCTCAGCCGCACCGACGAGACCCTGGTCGAGATGACCAATGGCTGCATCTGCTGCACCCTGCGCGACGATCTGCTGCAGGAGGTCCGCCGCCTGGCGCAGCAGGGCCGCTTCGACCATCTCGTGATCGAATCGACCGGCATCTCCGAACCGCTGCCGGTGGCTGCGACCTTCGACTTCCGGGACGAGGCCGGCGCTTCGCTCGGCGATGTCGCCCGCATCGACACCATGGTCACGGTGGTCGACGCCGCCAACCTGCTGCGCGATTTCAGCTCGACCGACTTCCTGCGCGCCGCATCGTCGCCGGGCTGAACCCGGAGGCGGCGATCGTCGAGGCGAATTTCGGCACGGTCGGCCTGGACGCGATCCTGGACACCGGGCGGTTCGACTTCGACCGGGCCCGCGAACACCCGCTTTGGTACAAGGAGCTTTACCAGTTCGCCGACCACAAGCCGGAAACGCTGGAATACGGCGTCGAAAGCTTCGTCTACCGCGCCCGGCGGCCGTTCCACCCCGCCCGGCTGCACGCCCTGTTCGAGCGCACCTGGCCGGGCGTGATCCGCTCCAAGGGCCATTTCTGGCTGGCGACCCGGCCGCGCTGGGTCGGCGAGATGAGCCAGGCCGGCGCCTTCCTGCGGCATGAGGCGATCGGCTTCTGGTGGGCGGCGATACCGCGCGACCGCTGGCCGGACGATTCCGACATGCGGCAGATGATCGACAGCCGCTGGGACCCGGTGTTCGGCGACCGCCGGCAGGAGCTGGTGTTCATCGGCATCGACATGGACAAGGCGGCGATCACGCAGAGCCTCGACGACTGCCTGGTCGATGACGACACCGGCTTCGACCCCGACGCCTGGGCCGCCCTGCCCGACCCGTTCCCAAGCTGGCGCCGCGACAGCTAGAGGCCGTGGTGATCGCGCGTGGATAAAGGACGTAGGTTGGGTTCGCACGGCGAACCCAACATTCGCCCCGACGGCACGGTGTTGGGTTCGCCAGAGCGAACCCAACCAACGGGTTCCGGATCGCGACGCCGCTGGCTCAGGTCTGGAATAAGGGCCCTTACGTCCAGGAGAAGCGTGCGCGTGCGTTGATCATTCCTGCAGCATAGGCCGATCGAGTGGGCGGAGCCGGTTTAAAACCGACTCGTCCCGTCGACCGCTTTGCGAGCGATTGCAGACTTTCATCCGTCCCAGACCGATTGTCCGCATTCGACCATAAGCGGACGGTCGCCGGCCCTCGTGACCGCGCTAAAGCGGACATTTCTGACGAGGTCAGCTTCGGGTCGAAAGCTAACCCCCGTACTCAGGCTGCCTAACGTCCGCATAGGGTTTGCAGAGCGGTCGAGGCGAAGGGGCAGGTTTGAAGCCGGCTCCCCACTTCATGCGGCGAGTGGTTGCCTGACCTTCGGATACGGCTGCGCCCTCATCCACAGGTCGCGCCGTGCGCTGGAAAGGCTGTACGGCAAGGATGCCCGGCTGCTCCGTCTGGAACTGATCCTCAAATGCCGCCGGCGCCGCACAGCTACAGCAGGCTGCATTCAGCTCCAAACGATGCCAAGGGATTGATCGCGCGGGCCAGTTTTCGACTCAATTGGGCTCGGAAACATACCAAGGTATGCTATTTTGGCCCCGTGAAGGTTCGTTTTTCTGGGGCCGAACAAACCGTTCAGAAGCGTGTTCCAATCAAAATTGCCTAGCCCATTCACAACTTCAGTCCGAGAGATCGGTCATTAAGCAATTTTAGAGAAGGGATTGACTATGCCTTTTCCATCGGGAAACTTCAGAATCATCAATACCGGTACGGGGACTTGCCTTTGCGCCAGCCCTCGTATAGCAGAAACATCAAGAGACGTTTCCGAACTTCAATCTTACGTAACCTGCCTTTCGCCCAAAGGTACGCAAGGAGAAATTTGGACAAGTTCCGACGGATTTCTTAGATGCACGATAGCAAAAACTCTGCGGCGCCCGAATTACATATTGGGAGTAAGTGCTTTTGATTTCGGTGGAACCAATCCACCTACACCAGCTGAAATTGAGAAAAGATATCTTTCCATAAAAGGATTTATTCAGCCACCGAAATCACTTATACAGTCTGTTATAGAATTATCAGATAACATGCTTGGCAATCTCTATGGAACAGATACGAGAGAACAAGATGCAATAGAAGAAGGAGTTAATGATAAGGTATGCAAAATTGCTCATGAATACGGATATGACAAATTATATTACCCAGCAGTTCAGGAACTTATTCGGTTTGCATGGAGCAAAATTGATAAAAAGACACTTAAACCAGCAAAATACTCACCTGACGATAAGTCATTACCGCCGGGGTGGTCAAAAACCAATGAAGACTGGAAATCGGCAATGGAAAAAATCTCTGCCGTAATGTGGACTAGGTGCAAAACAACTGCATTTATTGATATTGAATCGACAAGCATGGGACAGTGGCAAACAGACGATGATGGCTATATTTATGAGAATCCTGATAAACCATCTTACTGGAGTGTCCATAAAGGCCCAAATAAACGGCAGGATAAAGTCTTGCTAAGCACCAAAGGGGATACTGATTATTATCTACAAACTTGGAAAGTTGAAAAAATCTAGAAAAATATCAACAAAGTAAGATTCTGATTTTTTCTTCTACTTAATTGACGGCATTCTGACGGAGGCGCGACGCATTGGCGCCGCGCCTCCAATTCTACTTTTCACCTGGTCAAGATCCATGAGGCGGCCGGCGGAGGCCTCAGCCTACTACGCCGAAGGCTGGGCCACCGCCTCAGCCAGCCTGGCCCGCGCGACAGCCTTGTCGCGTTCTGCCAATGCATCCGCGAGCTGCGCTCCCGGGTCGGTGATCCGCACCAGTGCTGCGGTGTTGAGCATCTCGCACACCTCGGCGACCGTCGTCGCCGTCTCGGATGTGATCGGCATCGGCGGGTTGATGGTGGTCGCCCCTGGCACGATCACGCCGTCGCGCAGGATCGAGGTCGCCGTCTGCTGGTGCTGGCCTAGCAGAGTGCGGGCGATTTGGTCCCCGCGGAAAAGCAGTTCATAGGGCCCGGCAACTTCTTCGAGCATCGGCATGGAGACCTCAGTTCGTGCGGTAGACGATGGTAAAGGGCATGATCCCGGCGGCGCTGAGCTGGCTCAGCTGTACGAACGCCCGGGCAGTGCCGTTGGGGCCGCGGAGTCGGGTCAAATCCAGCCGTGTCTGCTCTCGAGTGCCCTGCGCGGTGACTGCTCGTGACCCTTTGCGGACGGTTCGAAGGTCCCCCGCCAGTGGCACCTTTTCAACACCAAGCGGACTATGAAGAACTGCGGTCGCTTGTCTAAAAGCGGTCGCCCCGTCATCCAAAAGCGCGCGCCCGGCTAGACAAACAGCCCCTGGGCTATGCAGCCGTTCCACCCGGCCAATCGCGGTGCTCCACCAGGCCGCGGGACCGTGCGGGCCGCCGCTCGGGCGACAGTTCGAACACGCCGCGATGCAGCCGCTGCAGCAGCGCCTTGCGGTCGCGCAATGGCGCGAGTTCGTCCCAGTCGAGCAGGCGCCCGATCCGCGTCTCGATCGACTTGCCGGAGAGATGCGTGAATTCGCGGATCAGCAGCGAAAGCCGCAGCGTCAACGACAGCTTGCCGACCAGCTTGGCAAGGCGGTTGTCGCGCTCGGTCAGATTCATCGGCCGGCTGACCAGATGAAACAGGCGGCCGTTCTGGCCGGAGAAATGGATGGGAACGACGGCCGCCCTCGCCTCCTGGATCAGGCGGGCGGCGAAGATCTTCCACGGCAGGTCCCTGGCCCTGCCGAACACATTCGGTGCCGTGGCGACACCGCCGGCGGGAAACACAACGATGGTCACGCCCTGCTTCAGCAGGCGCAGCGCTTCATTGCGCATCGCCAGGTTGTTCCTGACGGCCTCTTTGGTTTCCGAGAAATCCACCGAGAGGGAATAGGCCGCGATCTCCGGCACCTTCAGCAGGTCGGAGGCGAGCATGACGCGGAAGGGGCGGCCCAGCTGTTCGGCCAGCGACAGGATGGCGATGCCGTCGCCGATGCCGAACGGATGGTTGGCTAGGATGACCCGCGGCCGATCGGGCAGATCCCGCGGCGGCCATGGATCGGGGGTCCGGACACGGACATCGATCAGGTCGAGCATGCGGGTAAACACGCGATCGCCGGTCGGCACGATGCTCGTGCGCCAATGATCGTAAAGCGCTGCAAACCTGTCGCGCCCGGACAGCCCC
>NZ_JBYRFX010000250.1:0-19933 GCF_057815775.1 Inquilinus sp. | reverse complement strand
GCACCAGGTCTGTCTCGGCCACCATCATCGGCGCCGCCATCATGTTCGGCACGATCAGCGGGTCGCGGTCCGGCAGCTTCAGCTTGGTCAGCGCATCGTAGACCTGGCCGAAGCCGTCTTCCGAGCCAGGCGCGATCACGGCGTGGCGCAGCGCCGAGAACCGGTCCGCCGTCCATTCGTGCTGCAGCGAAGGATGGTCGCGGCGCAGCAGGCACACGAACCGGTCGGTGTAGAGCGTGCGCCGGAAGAAACCGGGCGGCGTGTCGTCCACCTGGCCGACCGCGAAATCGATTTCACCGTTTTCCAGACGCTTGAGCGACCCGGCCAGCAGCGAGTGGATGACGATGTCGAGATTCGGGGCCCGCGCCCGCAGGCGGGGCAACAGCCGCGGCAGCAGGACCAGCGCCTGGTGCTCGGGCATCGCCACCGTGATCTTCGACTTGGTGTCTTCGGGCTTGAAGCTGCGGGTGGCCAGGATCTCGCGGATCATGCCGAGCGCCGAGGGCAGCTTCGCCAGCAGCTGTTCGCCGCGAGCCGTCAGGGTCAGTCCGGTGGAGGTGCGCACCAGCAGGTCGTCGTTGAAGACACCGCGCAGCCGTGCCAGCGCCCGGCTCATCGCCGGCTGGCTCAACCCGACACGTTGCCCGGCATAGGTCACGTTACGCTGTTCCAGCAGCGCCTCGAGCGCCACCAGCAGGTTCAGGTCGACCGAGGCGAGATTGATGCCGCCGATGGTGGCGGGGCCGGCAGTCACGCCGACAGCGCTGCGCCCGGCGGTCACGGGCCGAACCCCAAAACGGTCGATACACACCCGCCAACGGGATCGCGTCGGTTCGAGTTCATGACCACGTCTGCGCGCATGCAACCCTCCAAGGCTTCGACCAACTCAGGACCAGCGCCGCTGTCGTCATCCCGCAGGAGGGAGCGTCATCGGCGCCGTGTTCCAGAGTTAGTCGGGCGAAGCTTCCGAAAGATTTCAGCCCAGGCCGATTTGGTTACGACGGTAGGATTCCAGGAAAGGCGAGGGCCAGAGCCGATTTGGGTTATCCAGCCGCGGCGCGGCCCGGTCTGTGACCTCCCCTGGAATCGAGCCTGTGTGCGGGTTTCAGGAGTTTCGGCGGCGGCAGCCGCCTAGATTACAAATGACATCTGGCGCACCCGGCAGCGCACCACCGTAACAAGCCGACCCGATCTGTCCGATGACGTCACCACCCGTGAGGCCCTCAGGTCATCCGGGGTACGGCACGGCCCGCACCGCAAGGTGCTGGCCGTGCTGCATGCCCGCGCCGGTGCGGGATTCGCGAAGCCCCTCAGGCCCGCTTGCCTGCCTTGTCTCCATCCTCCACGCCCGCCGTCTTGAGAACGTCTTCCGACCAGGCCGAATTCTCGTCCTGGATCCGCTGGAATTCCGGATGGGTCGGATCGAGCCCCGGGGCGCCGGAAGCGACGTTCTGCTTCGGGTCGAGCGTCGATTGACGCGGCTTGAGGGGGATACTGGACTCCTCCCCGAACGCGGTCTCCTCGGGAAGCTCCTCAATGCGCGCGAACCCTTCTTCTTCCCGATCCGACGGGCCTCCGATAGATCCTCCGGGAATAATGCCCTCAGCAGGGATCATTTTGTTAAATTTCGCAATTTCTTCTGCCGGTATATTACTGGCATCGTTAATTGCATTGCCAAGCGTATAGGTAGGGAAAACAATCGCATCAGCATCGTCGTCCTCATCTCCGCCGGACGTACCGATACGGCCAGTGTTATGCGCAGCGTAACGTGTCGCGACCTCCGCAAAAACGGGGGTCTTCTTCCCGAATATTTTGTCGAAGGCCAATGCCGCCCATTCACCCACAAGCGGCGCTATGGTGAGACTGCACACCAAGAGATAGCCAGCGAGAAATGCGAATGCGATTGGGAAACGGTCCGGTTCGAACCATTCCGGCTTTGCGAAGAGCGCGGCATTATAAACGGTCCCAACAACCGAGCCGGCAGCCAGATCGGAGAAGAGCTGCTGGACATCTTGCAGCGTAGCGCCCTTATTTTTGAATTTTTTGTATGTTGCGGCCGCACTGTAAGCCAAATACGCAATAAAATCTGGCAGCAGTGCCGCATTTCCCGACGTGAATACCACTTGAAGAACCAAAGTTCCAACAAGGAGTCCAGAAACGATCGATTTCTGGAGTTTATCTTCTACCTCATTGAGAACAGCCCACTCATTCTTAGCACTTTGCTTAATCTTTCCAGGCGCAGCCACAATATTTCCAGGAAGATTCACAACACCATCAAGAATTTTACCAGGAATCTCTCCCGCTTTTTCCCCCAACGTCTTTTGTCTTAGATCAACCACTACATTTGAATTTGTAAGCTTTATGGCCTTATCGAACATCTTATCGAGGCGGGCCGTATCGGAGATCAATCTGGCCAACTGCGCGCTGACACCGCTCGAAATTCTATAGTTTTCACCTTCAAACTGCTTACGAAGGGCTTTTATCGCCTCAATAACATCATTAATTTTCGGCATTGTTTCTGCGATGAACGCAGCCGTTTCCGCGGGCAAAGGCACCTTTCCATCACGCGCCATGCTGCCGCCGGAATACCTGAGGCTCTCCCACATCCCGGCCCAGTTCTCGAGGCGATTCAAAACCGCAAAATCGTAAATAGCGGCACCAGCCAGGAACGGAACACTTTTCGTGAGCTTGGTCGCGCGCAGCGCAGTCGGTATCGTGAAGATCGATGCATTCACAGAGTATGTGTAGAAACTGCTGACATACGAATCGAAAATCGTTGCAGAGGTTTCTTGGCCGCCGAGGACGCGCCGACCTGCTTGTATTCCATACCGGGAAAAAGCGGCGACCCAGGCCCCAAGGTAGCCGCCATTGATTGGCTTTGGCAGCAAAGCGACCAGGAATGGCAAGGTGCTGAGCAACCCCGCATGCACAAGATGGCCTGCCTGTTCGACCCCGCCCATAGAGGTCGTGCCCATCATGCGCTGCATGATTTCCTGCTGACTTTCGAGCACATTCGAAACGCCTTGCCGAACCAGATCGAGCTTCCTGGCATCGGCCGGGCTCATCGCCGGATCAGGCCGCAAGTGGTCAATAATGCCCTGGTTGAAGTCGGCCCACAGTTCCACCAGCGATATTTCCGTTACCCCGTCAGCCAGGCCCGTCCGCAAACTTGGGGGAAGCGAAGCCAAAGGTATAGGCGTACTGAGAACCTGTCTGAATTCTGCGTCGTTTCGGTACGAGAAGGCATCCGGGATCGTAAATTTCTGCCGCGTCTTTACCTTCGGCAGCCTATCCAGCTCCAGGTGCGTCAGCATTGCAACGTACTTCAGTGTCGGATCGATAACCAGTTCGCCGTCATCCTCACCTTCATCTTCGCCGACGAGCGTTCGATGACGCTTCGGTGGATATTGGATCCGAGCATTCTTCGACGTGTTAGGCCTCTGCTGATCTTCGCCTTCGTCTTCTTCTTCGTCGTCGCCCTCTTGAATCCGCAACGCTTCGCGCCGGCTCAGCTCGTCCAGAGCCTTTTTGCGTTCGGCCGCTTCGTCTTCCGATGGGGAAAGGCTCGGGCGCGGCGACCCCTCCTGCGCAACCTTCTGCGCGAAAGCGGCATCCTCAGCCACCAGATCGGCCTCGGTCTCGGCCCTCTTGCCCTTCGACTTCACAGCGGGTTGGAACAACGCATCATCATCGTCGGACAATGCCAGATCCTCGTCATCCGAGGCCTCGTCTTCTTCCCTCTCGGCGGCCGCCTTTTTAGACACCGGGTTCTTTCGCGGGCGATCGAGGTCCGCCTGCATGTCCCTTGCAACCTTCGCGTCCTGCTCCACCAGATCGGCCTCGGTCACGGGCTTCTTGCCCTTCACCGACGTGGTGGGCTCGGACTCCGCGTCATCTTCGTTGGACGGAACCAGCGGCTCAGCCGGGGTCAGCGGCGGCATCGTGCGCCCCAACACCTCCCGATCCAGATCCTCTTCCAGACCGGCCATATCCTCCGACACGCCCGTCTCTTCTTGCACGTGGCCCTGCGATGGCACCGTCAGCGACGCCGGCGTCGGCGTCGTGGTTTCGGTGATATCGGGCGGGGTATTGTCCTTGTCGGCCATCGTTACATCTCCTCAATATCGGGGCGTTGCATGGGGGAAGGAGCATCCGAGCCCGTCGTCGGGAGCGCTGCCCAGGCGGATTCTTCGTCGAGGCGTGCCGATCGGCCGCCGCCACGCGCCAGCCCCGCGGCCACGCGGATGGCGGTCGACGCAGCAATATTATCGGTCATGGCGGGCGACCCGGCCGGAATGACGTCGCGTTTGCGCCAATAAATCGAGCATCCGTGCCGCCCCGTTAGGATATCGGGCCATCGGCCCTGAATAGCACCAAGCGTTAAACAGACAGGGGGGGCACGGCCAGCCACCAATTACTTATGTAACCATGCGCATGACGCATATTTTTCGGTCCGCCAACGAGGATGCGGGGATGCTTGTGCCGACTTCGACCCGAAGCCCGCCGCAGACAGAAGCCGGCGCCAAGCCGCGCCTGCCGCTCCCTCGTCACCAAGGGAAAATTGCCGTCGCGCCATGGATCTGCGCCTCCCTGGCCGCATGCCGTCCTGCCCTCAGGGCATCAACTTCATCGCAGCAATGAAGGCGGGCGGCATGTTCATCTCGCCTGCCGCCTCGAGCACAGCCTTCGACGGCCTCGGGATCGGTATCGGCGTAATGGTGACAATTCCCTCGCAGAGGACGCCGATATTGGGGGCGCCGATCAGAAATATACCGTCCTTGTTGATGATAATTCCGCTTTTTATGCCAACCGCATTTGCAAATACCAGTGTTATCTCGTCTTTTGTTACAGTAATATTGCTACCGGTGCCGGAATCATCAGAACCTTCCGTCGCACTTTGCAATGAAGGCACAGCGGGAATGGTTTGATTCGGCACGTGGATGTTGAATTTCTCGAGAACCTCGAGATTCATGTCCTTCTTGGCTTTGACATAAACCTCTTCCTGGCCGGCCTTATCCTCGAACCGCATTTCATTGAAGTCCGTGGCCGGGCCATCGACGCTGCGGGATTTGAAGGTCGAGCGCGTGGCACTGGCCGGCAGGTCCTCCGGCGGCATGTTGTCGTCGTTATAGACGCAGCCGGTGACCAGCGGCCAATCGGGGTTGCCGTTGATGAATTCGACCACCACCTCCTGCCCCACGCGCGGCGTGACCAGGCCACCAAAATTCTTGCCGGCCCAGTTCTGCGCCACCCGGATCCAGCAGGAGCTGTTTTCGTCCTTCTTCCCCTTCCGGTCCCAGAAGAACTGGACCTTGATCCGGCCATACTTATCGGTGGTGATCGTCTCGCCCGGGCGGCCGACCACCACGGCGGTCTGCGGCCCTGAAATCACCGGCCGCGGCGTGCGCAGCGGCGGCCGGAACTGGTTGCCGGACGGCTGCGCTTCAACGGTGCAGTGATACAGGTACGGCTCGTCATCTGGCGACGCTGGCCGTGGCGTATAGGGCGGTGGCGCGGCGGTCGGCGTATAGGCCGGCGGGGCATCCGCGTAGAGCGTATAGGGCGGCGGGGCATCGGGGCCGGCTTCCTTGTCGGTCTCGCCCCGGATATCGATCTCGGCCCGCACGGCCAGCCAGGAATCGGTCGGCTTCGGCGCGATCTCGGTGTCGGTGATCTCGTAGGGATTCGACGCCACGAACGTGTTGCCGGGGCAAAGCTGGCGGGCGCCGCCGGTGACCCGGACGCGATAGGCGCGGCAGCCGATCTCCTCGGACCTGACCTTGGCGTAGAAATCGCCAGCCGCCTTTTCGGTGTAGCGGCCGGGATAGAAGTACAGCTCGCGCTGCGCGGCATCGGGCCCCGGGTTGGTCATCGCCTGCTGCTCGCCGCTCGGGCCCTTGGACAGGCGGTCGAAGGCGCGCTCTTCGGCCAGTGTCGGGACGCCGCCGGTCTTCATCGGCGGCACCGGCGCCTCTGCGTTCAGATTCGCCCTCGGCTTCTCATGATCATAGTCGTTCATGGCGACCTGGCCCGGCCGCAGCGAGACGTTCTCGCCCCACTCCCAGATGATATCGTCGTGGATCTTGTGGTGTTCGAGGGTGAGGTTGGTGGGGATCACCTGGGGCTTGCAGGGCTTGTGCGCCGTGGCGCTGTCGGCCAGCACCAGCTCGTGCCGGTTGGTCTCATGCACGAAGTAGTAGTAGATGCCGTCCTGCTCCAGCAGGCGGCTGACGAAGGCGTAATCGGTCTCGTCATACTGCACGCAGAACACTCGCTTCGGCGGCGTCGCCTGCGTCAGGTCCTTGTAGTCGGAGGCCTTGTGCTCGGCGAAGATCTGCTTGGCGATCTCCAGGCTGGTCATGTTCTGGAAGATGCGCGAATTGCGCCGGAATTCGAGCACCGCAATCCAGGGCACGACCTCGGCGAGATAGATCGGCCGCCGGGTGTAGTCGAGACCGACATAGGAGAAATTGCGGACGATGCCGTTGAAATACCGCGTGCTTCCGTCAGTCAGCTTCAGGCCCACCGTCAGCGGCTGGCCGACCACCTTGGTGAAGTTGCGGATGCGCTTCCGGCAGACCACCCGGACGTCGTAGCGGAACGGCTCGCCCAACTGCTCCACGCCGATCATCGACAGCAGGGTGACCTCCTGCATCTCGAAGGCCGCCGAGGTTACGGCGACGTAGCGGTTATAGGCCAGCAGATCGTCGTCAACCGTCGGCGGCGCGTTGCTCGTCTTATTGGCCATTCACCCTGCATCCCGGCATCGGATCCATGGGGATGGGCCGGATGCCTCAGCGCCCGGCCCATCCCGATGAGACCATCGTCGGAGACCGGCCGGGCCCGGTCCAATGCGTCGTCGATATGCCGCCATACGTGGCTGGCTGGGCGTGCCGTCATGCCGGCATTATTTCTATGCATGCGCGCGGCCGGATGGCTGCACTTATGAATCCCTGCACCGTTTCCGGACCGACATTGAGAGGCTCTTGAAGATGAGCGCAGAGAACACCGAGAAGCCCGAGAAATATCTCACCGTCGACGACCTCATCGCCAATGTGAAGATCTCGTCCGAGCAGACGATCGACGAGGCGAAGGCGCGGGCGGATTTCGCCCGATATGCCAAGATCGTGACCACGGACACCGAGCTGTCGCTGGACGGCGAGCTCGATGACGACGCCTATCGCGCCCAGGTCCGGGCCATCCTGCGCAAGGCCTCCTACTTCTGCACGATCGACAGCCGGGCCGTGGCCACGGACTCCTCCGACAACTATCTCAAGGTCGTGCTGGATGGGCTCGGGGCCGGGGATGAGGACGACGGGCTGACGCAGGCCCAGCAGGCGGAGATCCGCCGCTTCATCGATGCCGCCCAGGCCGACGGCAAGGTCACCTTCGAGGAGATCGTCGACTTCCTGGTGCTGACCGACACCATGAACGATGAAGGCGTCCCGGACCTGCCCCGCTCCAGCCTGGCCGGCGCCCGCTTCTGCCTCGAGGACAACGGCATCGCGCCGACCGAGGGCCGAGTCCAGGCCCTGGCGCGCCTGGCCGAAGCCGAAGCCGACGAGAGCGAAGAAGACGAGGCCGAGCAGGTCGCGTAGGCCCGGCCGCGCAGCAGGATATCGGATCCGTCAGAAGACGACCGTTGTGACGGCACAGCCCCGGGACAGGATCTGTTCCGGGGTCTGCCCCTCGTTGAACTTCCGGTAGCGCTGGACAAGCGCGTCCTTCAGGGTGTCCCGATCCTGGATCGATCCGAGGGAATGCCGGAAATAGGACTCGTCGATCCCGTCGATCGGCACCTCCTGCAGCACCTCAGTGCAGAGCCCGACACGGGCCCCTGCCGGGTCGAGGATCGGCAGGACCTCCACCACATCGTCCTTGAAACCCGGGCTTTCGATCGCGATCACGAGGTAGCGTTTGCCGACCTCGTTGGTCACGCGCCCGAGGTTGAAGGTGACGAACCGGTCCCGCCGCAGCAACGATTGCTCGAAATCGGCACGCCGCAGCCGGATCAGACCATCCGCACCGAAGCGCGCCAGCAATTCACCGATCGGGATCACCCGTTCGACCGCCCCATCGAGGATCCCGGTGTGGGTGTTCGTGCCCCCGCGCAGCGCCCGCTCAAAGAGCGCGAGCCTGCCGGGCGGGGCCGTCTCGTGATGATAGTCGTCGCTCATGATCCGCTTTGCCTTGCTGACGACCATCCGGCGCCGCCATCACGCAGCGCCGTGGCCTCTGTCGCGAAGGGACGCCGGAATGGGCCCGAGCGAAAATGTGGATTGGGAATGATGTCATGCCCCGGGGGGATGGCCCGGCCCCGGACCACGGTTTTTTCAGTCTGCGCCCGGAACCTGTCGCGGCCTTCGCCCGTAGATCGGATGGGAGCGCCCTTCCCTGCTCCCATGTTCCCTATGATGCTCAGACTGCCCGGCTTCGGCCGGGCCTTTCTGTTTCGGGCCATCACCACCGCCCGAAACCTTGGATGCGGGGCCGGCGAACAGCCGTCATGATCCGCCTGTTCCTCGCCCTCATCGCCGCCGCCCTGCTGGGCATCGCCCTGCCGCCACCTGCCGGCGCCGCGCCGCCGGAGACCGCCCGGCCCATCGTGTTCAAGGCCGTCGACGGAGTCGCGGTGCATGCGCTGTACTATTTGGCACCGCAGCCGAAGGCGCTGATCCTGCTGTTCCACCAGGCGCAGTCGAGCAAGGACGAATACGCCACCATCGCCCCGCGGCTGGTTGCCGCCGGCTACAGCGCCCTGGCGGTCGACCAGCGCTCCGGCGGCTCGCTGTTCGGCGTCAACGAGACCGCCGCCGGCTTCGGCCGCGACCCTGGCTATCTCGACGCCCGGAAGGATCTGGAGGCGGCGCTGGCCTGGGGCCAGGCGCAGCACCTGCCGGTGCTGCTGTGGGGCAGCAGCTATTCGGCGGCGCTGGTCTTCCTGGTCGCGGCCGACCATCCCGACGCGGTCAAGGCGGTGCTGGCCTTCTCGCCCGGCGAGTATCTCGACGGGGCGGACCGGGTGCGGCAGGCGGCGGCGCGGCTGCACATGCCGATCTATGTCACCTCGGCCCAGGATGCAGGTGAGATCGCGGCAGCCCGGGCGATCCTGGCGGCCGCCCCGGCGGCGCTGAAGGTGCAATATGTGCCGGACCAGGGCGGCGTCCACGGCTCATCGACCCTGATCGCGGCCCACGACCCCACCGGCGCGGCCGGAAACTGGCAAGCGGTGCTGGCCTTCCTGGGCCGGGTGGCGGGCTGAGCCCAGGCGGTGCCGCATGCCGCGGCAAGATCGTCCGGCTGATCGCCGCGTGACGATTGGGCGAAGGTTGCTATCCTCGACGCGGATGCCGACATACTCAGGCCGGAGCCGATGGGCTGCCCCCGCAGCACGCTCCCGCCCCCGACCTGCCGATGGAGATCCCGTTGTCCGAGAAACCCGTTAAGATCCCAGGTCCCGACCACCCGATCACCGTGGCGCCCGAGCCGTCCCGCATCGTCGTCACCGTCGCCGGGCACCGGATCGCCGACAGCCGGAACGCGCTGGCGCTGCGCGAGGCCAGCTATCCCGCGGCCTATTATATCCCGCGCGCCGATGTCGAGATGGCGCTGCTGCAGCGCACGGAGCATTCGACCTACTGCCCCTACAAGGGCGATTGCGCCTATTACAGCATCCCGTCCGGCGGCGACCGCACGGTCAATTCGGTCTGGACCTATGAGGCGCCGTTCGACGCGGTGGCGGCGATCAAGGACCACCTTGCCTTCTATCCCGACCGCGTCGATTCGATCCAAGTGCTGCCGGCCTGACCCGACCCGTCACTGTCGGGCTCAACCCCGGCAGTGACGGCCGATCAGGCAGCGGGACTTTCGCCCGAGACCACGGCATCGGCATAGGTCTCCGGCCGATATTCCTCCATGTAATGGCGCTCGGCCGCATCCCATCGCGCCAGCCAGTCCGGGCTGGCATCGTTGCGCTTGTGCTGGCGACGTGCGCGTTCCGTCGGCGACGACACCACCAGGGCGACGGCGTGGTACCAGGCCCGCAATTCCGGCCGCGCGCTATAGCAGCCCTCGACCACGACCAAGCCGGCAGGCCCGACCTCGGCCCAGTCGCCGAGGTCGTTCCGGCCCCAATCGTAGCGGCGGAAGCGCGCCCGGCTGCCGGACCGCAACGGCCGCAGCAATTCGGCCTCCAGCCGCTGCCAGTCGTAATATCCGGCATAGCCGCCGGCGGCATCGAGGGCCGCGCGGGCGCCGGCCGCCATCGGCCGGTAGAAATCGTCGGTGTGGACCAGCGTCGCGCCGGGGCGTGCGGCCAGCACGGCCCGGGCCAGCGACGTCTTCCCGCTGGCGCTGTGGCCGTCGACCGCCAGCAGCACCAGCGGCGAGGCCACCCGGTCGACCAGGGCCAGCACCGTGGTGAGCGAGGACGGAGTCTGCATCGGAACCTCCAGCAGCCTTCGACCGTGCTACGCGCCAAGGCCGGCCGCGTCCAGGGTGCTTCTGGGGTCAGGCCGGCAGGGCGTCCTCGGCGTATTGGGCCGCGAAATCGCCGGTCGGCGGGATCGGCTTGATAATGTCGATCAGGACGCCGTTCGGGTCCGCGGTGATGAAATGGCGCTGGCCGAACGCTTCGTCGCGCAACTCCAGCAGGATCGGCACCCCGGCGGCTTTCAGCCGGGTGTATTCCCGATCGGGATCCTCGACCTCGAAGTTCAGGATCAGCCCCGACACCCGGCCACGCGCCGCTTCCGGCACCGTGGCGTGGTGGCCGTCGAGGATGGCGAGGTTGACCTGCGGGTCATCGGCCGATTGCAGATGGACGTACCAATCGGCCTCGAACAAGGGCCGGAAGCCGAAATGCGCGACATAGAAGGCGGCGGTGTTGCCGACATCCGGCGTCATGATGACCGGATAAGTGCTGCTGGTTTTCATCGACCTCTCTCCCCTGACGGATTAACATACAGTCTGCATGTTTCTTCAAATAACATACAGGCTGTATGTATGCAATCCGTCGATCGCCGCAGCAACAAGGACCGGTCCGAGGCGACGCGCGCGGCCCTGATCGCCGCAGCCCGCGGGCTGTTCGTGCAGCGCGGCTATGCCGACACCGGCACGCCCGAGCTGGTCGCGGCGGCCGGGGTCACGCGCGGCGCGCTGTATCACCACTTCGCGGACAAGCAGGCCCTGTTCCACGCGGTGGTCGAGGCGGAGTCCAGCATCGTCGCCGACGCGATCGAGCGGGCAACTCCGGCCGGGCTGCCGCCGATCGAGGCCCTGTCCCGCGGCGGCGATGCGTTCCTCGATGCCTTGGCGGCGCCCGGCCGGACGCGGCTGCTGCTGGTCGACGCACCGGCTGTGCTCGGCCGCGACGCCCTGGACGAGATCGATGACCGGCATGGCGGCCGGACGCTGCGCGAAGGACTGGCGGCGGCCATGGACAGCGGGGTGCTGCGCCCCCTGCCCGTCCGCGCCACGGCCCAACTGCTTGGTGCCGCCTTCGACCGGGCGGCGCTGGCCATCGCCGGCGGCGCCGACCAGGCGGAGTGGCGCGCGGTGATCGCGGCGCTGATCGACGGCTTGGCCTTGCCGGGGAAAGGCAACGATATGGTTGCCATTTCGGAGCGGCAATCGCATAAATAGGCAACCATGAGGTTGCCTATATGCCCGATCGCATCGAGAAGACCATCGAACTCAATGTCCCAGTCGAACGGGTCTGGCGGGCGCTGACCGACCACACCGAGTTCGGCGCCTGGTTCCAGGTGAAGCTGGATGGCCCCTTCGTGCTGGGCGACGTCAGCACCGGCCACATCACCTATCCCGGCTACGAGCACATGACGTGGCGGGCGACGGTGACGCGGTTGGAGCCGATGCGGCTGTTCGCCTTCACCTGGCCGCACCCTGCCGACCCCGGCGTCGATGACCCCGACGCGCCCTGCACCCTGGTCGAGTTCCGGCTGGAGCCGATTGCGACCGGCACCCGGCTGCACATCGTCGAATCCGGCTTCGACGCCCTGCCACCCGATCGGCGCGTGACGGCGATGCGCCGGAACGAAGGCGGGTGGACGGAGCAGGTCGTGAACATCCGGGCCCATGTCGACGCCGGGCGCTGACCTTCTCCGCCCCGGCCCGGCGCCGGTGTTCGCGGCGCTGGGCGACCCCACCCGACTGTCGCTGCTGATGACGCTGAGCGACGGCCAGGCACGGTCGATCGCAGCCCTGTCGACCGACACGCGGCTGACCCGGCAGGCCGTCACCAAGCATCTTCATGTGCTGGAACAGGCCGGCCTGGTCAGCAGCGCCCGCATCGGCCGCGAGAGCCGCTTTGCCTACCGGCCCGGGTCGGTCGCCGCGGCCCGGTCCTATCTCGACACCGTTTCGGCGCAATGGGACGACGCCCTGGGCCGGCTGCAATCCTTCCTGGAGCGATGACGGCGGCCGGGCCGGCATCGGTAGCCAAGTCCTAGATCATGCCCGGCCCGAGCCAAGGCTCATATCCCGCATCGGACCATATCAAATCTGACAAATCCGGCAGGATTTGGCCCTGCTACGATTACAGGCTAACCATCATATCAAACCCCGATGACCTTGCTCAGCGACCGGTTCGTCCTCTGGCTGCGCCGTGTAACCAATCTCGACCTGCCGGGACCGACAGCTCCGGCCGAAGCAACCCCGCCAATCACGGATGCCGATCTGGCGCATGTGTCTGACGGCCTAATCGACGCCGTGACGCGTGCGGTGGCGGGCCCGACGGCGGCGGCGATCGTCGAGATGACCCGGACCGTCACGCAGGCGCTGAGAAGCGCAAATCCCGATGACGCCTATTCCAACCTGGCCCGCCGCGACTTCGTCGACGCCGCGACGCGTCTGGCCGGCTGCCCGCCCACCACCCCCGAATTCCGCACGGTGTTGGCGGAGATCGGGGTCATCGATGCCGCGATGCGCTATCTGGCGGACCCGGCCGACACCACTGCAGATCGGCTCGAAACGACCCGATATGCCTATGCACAGGCTCTCTTCATGCAATTCGCCGAAGGGGCCGATTTGTCCGCGAGCATGTTCATGGATGGCGCCGTGTCCCGGAAAAAAACCGATGTCCAACGGCGACGTGAAGAGGAAACGGCGACCCGAAACTTCTACGCCTATATCGCCGACGCGGTGCGATCGGACAATGCACGAAAGCTCGCGAACGTCGTGCGAGTGCTGACGGATCTGAGTCCGCCGAAGCAACGCATCATCCGCGGTGGCCGAGCCCTGATGGTTCCGGCACGACAGCCGACGGGGGGCGAGACGTTGGCGGCCACGTTGTCCGGCACCCTGGCAGGGTTCATCACAGACTTCACCAAGGCCGAGCGAAGCCAGCCGGCCATGCCCAACCCCTTTACCAAGCGCACGCCCAGGGATGTCCTCTGGCATCTGATGACGATCGTCAGATCCGAGCACCGCAACCGCGAGGCACCCGAGCTTCGAGCTCTGCAAGGTCAAGGCAAGACACTCATCCTGAAGCATGCGGCCGATGGCGAGGCGGTCAGCCAATTGATCGACGAGGCCGTAAGGATCCTGGGTGATAGCGATGCCACGGACCTGGCGGCGGCGCTTCGGGACCAACTGCCCTCCCCCGCAGTCCCACCGGCACCGGCCCAGCTGCAGGACAATTTGTATGGCCGGGTCTTCGAAACCAAGCTTGTGGAAACCCTGCTCGACCGGCTTCCCGAGCCATTGGCGGACATCACCCATCGGGTGGGGCAAGCCATCTTCGACCTGCCAGAAATGGATGATCTGAAAAATGAGGCCCTGACCGAAGGCCTCGACAGACTGATGGAGGAAATTGGCGGCGAAAGCCGGCCATGGGCCGGAGGAGCCGGAATATTCGATGATATTCGCGCCATCGAATCTCCGGGCTATAACAGCGACGAGGAAGATTTCGATGATTTTGAAGAAAATGTCAAAAATTACTATGCGAGAATAATTAACACGATCCGAACATTTCTGAAAGAAAAGCCAGAGACTGGTCAGGATTTATTGGCATCGACATATTTGAGTGCCAGGCTGCTGGGGTATCTGGCCACAGCGTTGCCAGGCCCGGAAGACGCCCCGGCTGCCGGCAATGCCTCCCCCTCGCTTTGGACCTGCCTGAATTCATCAACGGACATCTACAGCACATCCATCGTTCCCAAGGTCGATCGCAAGGCTGTGTATCAGCAGGAGATCGAAGGCGCGGGCCTCACATTGCTGCATCAGCCGACGGCCACATCTCCGACCTCACAGCCCAGAAGCAAACGGCCCGTCGTCGAATACCGGATCCCAAGCAAGCCGGGCACCAATGCGGATCTTCCCGACAATGCCCGTCTGGCGATTGAGAATGGCGTGGTTCTCGGCAGCGGCATCTCGGGCACGACATGCATCATGCTGCATGTCTTCGATCATCTGAAGACAATCGGGAAAATCGACACTGAGACGCCGGTCCTGGATTTTCTGCTGTCCCAGATCCTGTTTCTCGTCTTCGATGGCGGCCATTCCATGCATGAGGTGCTGTGGACGGCGAGACTTCTGGACGAGAAGCTCGGCTTGAACCTGGACCTCGGTTCCCTTGACGATCTCGATGACGAATTCGTGTCCGACTACGACGCCTTCATTGAGAAATTCGGCCCAGCTCTCCGCACCGCCCTCCGTTCGGCCGTCGACGTCGCCTGGGATGGGACCCAGACCTTCCTGGACACGTTCAGCGCCTATGTCGCCAACAGCCCTGCAGCCCGCGCCGCTTCATAGGGCGAAGGAAGACTTGGCCGTTCAGCCCGGCCGGAACGGCCGGCCGATCCGCTGCTCGCTGAGGGTCCACAGGCGTTCGGCCGCCTCGGGGTCCATCGCCCAGGGTCGCACGCCGGGCCCGTGATTCGCCGGATCGGGGCCGACCGCGACGGCGATGTCGCAATCCTCGCAATAGACCCCGCCCATGCCGTCGAGCTGCGTGTTGACCGCGCACCACAGCTGGGTCGCCGCCCCCTCCGCCACCGTCTTGAAGCCGCTCTCCTCGCGCGACCGCCAGTTTCCGGCCTCATCGGTCGCGCCGACCCGGTGCAGATCCTCCGCATCCAGATGGCGGGCCAGATCGGTCACGATCGAGCCGGGATGCAGCGAGAAGGCGCGGACGCCTTCTGGCTCGCCGCGCCGGTCGAGGCCGAGCGCGAACAGCGCGTTGGCGGTCTTCGACTGGCCGTAGCCCGCCCATTTGTCATAGGACCGGCGCTGGAAGTCCGGATCGTCGAAATCGACCGGGGCGATGCAGTGGCCCAGGGACGACACGCTGACCACACGGGCGCCGCCGGCCCGGCGCAGCGCCGGCCACAGCCCGGCGGTCAGCTGGAAATGGCCGAGATGGTTGGTGGCGAACTGGATCTCGTAGCCGCGCGCATCACGGGTCAGCGGCGGCGCCATGATGCCGGCGCTGTTGACCAGGATGTGCAGCGGTCGGGCCGCGGCCACGATGTCCGCCGCGAAGGCATCGATCGAGGCCGGGTCGGCGAGGTCGAGCGCCGCCAGTTCGACCTCCGGCAGCCCGGCCAGCGCGCGTTGCGCCTTGGCCCTGTCGCGGGCCGGAACGATGACATGCGCGCCCGCCCTGGACAGGATTCGCGCCGTCTCCAGCCCCAGCCCGGCATAGCCGCCGGTGACGATGGCGCGCAGCCCGGTGAGGTCGCGGCCGGCCAGGGCCTGCTCAGCCGTCGTGTTGCGCCCAAATCCCGAACCGATCGGTGCCTGTGTGCTGGTCATGAGAGGCCTTTCATTGCGTTGCGCCGCAGCCAGAAATAGGCGGCGGGCTTCGGACGATCCATGCGCTAAAGTCCGTCATTCTTTGGCGATCGTCCGAGTGAGCCCGTCCATGGATCCGCTGTCCGACGTCCTGTCGCTGCTGAAGCCCCGCAGTTCCGTCTCCGCCGGCCTCGACGCCGCCGGCGACTGGGCGATCCGGATCCCGCCCTATGAGGGCACCAAGTTCAATGCCGTCACCCGCGGCGCCTGCTGGGTGTCGGTCGACGGCGCCGGGCCGCCGATCCGGCTGGAATCGGGCGATTGTTTCCTGATGCCCTATGGCCGGCCCTTCACCATCGGCAGCGACCTGTCGCTCGCCCCGGTCGATGCCAGGACCGTCTATGACGCGGCTGAGAACGGCATCGCCACCTGCAATGGCGGCGGCGAAGTCTTCCTGGTCAGCGGCCGCTTCGACTTCGCCGGCGAGCCGGCGGCGGCGCTGCTGGGCACCCTGCCGCCGGTGGTCCATGTCCGCGAGGCGTCGGACCAGGCCTCGGTGCTGCGCTGGGCGCTGGACCGGCTGGCGGCGGAGATGCGTGCCCGCCGGCCGGGCGGCGACCTGGTGGCCGAGCACCTCGCCCAGATCATGCTGGTGCAGGTGCTGCGCCTGTATCTGGCGTCGCGGGACACGACCGGGTGGTTCGCCGCCCTGTCAGATCGGCAGTTGAGCGCGGTCCTCGGCGCCCTGCACGCCGACCCGGCGCGGCGCTGGACCCTGGACGACCTGGCCCGCCACGCCGGCATGTCGCGGTCCAGCTTCGCCGAGCGGTTCAAGCGGATCGTCGGCGCCGCGCCGATGGAGTACCTGGCCCGATGGCGGATGCTGGTCGCCGGCGACAGGCTGCGCCACGGCGCCGAGACGGTGTCCGCCATCGCCCTGTCGCTCGGCTATGAGTCCGAGAGCGGCTTCAGCACGGCGTTCAAGCGGCTGATGTCCTGCTCACCCCGACAGTACCGGCACCGCTCGCCCGCCGAGTGACGGCCGTCTCAGCCGCAAAAATCACAAATCATTCCGGATCGGACCAAAGGTTAATCTCGATCTTCGCGTTCAGTTGCAGGATCGGCTTCACCCCGAGACCGCCGGAGGACGCGATGATCCAGGTGTGGCTCTATCCGCCGCCTTCGTCGGAGGCCGGCATCCCGGACGAGACGCCGCAGGATCGCGCCCCCTGGGTGGTGGTGGCGAAGATCGACGGCAGTTTCGACTGCGAGGTGTTCCTCGACGAGAGAAGCGCCCGCCGGGCAACCCGGTACGCCCTGTTCCGCGCCGAGCTGGCCTCCCGCAGGGCTGACTAGACCGGGCGACGACGGCTGGGGCATCCTGCTCCATCCTCCAGACCCGGGAGACGACGATGTCCGCCACCGACCAGCCGATGATGACCGCGGCCCGTGTCCACGCCTTCGGCCCGCCCGAGGCGATCCGGGTCGAACCGGTGCCCCGGCCGCAGCCCGGCGCCGGCGAGGTGCTGGTCCGCGTGCATGCGGCCGGCGTCGGCCCCTGGGATGGCTGGATCCGGGCCGGCAAGAGCGTCCTGCCGCAGCCCCTGCCGCTCACCCTCGGCTCCGACCTCGCCGGCACAATCGAGGTGCTCGGCCCCGGCGTGACCGGCTTTGCCCCGGGCGACGCGATCTATGGCGTGACCAATCCGCGCTTCTGCGGCGCCTATGCAGAGTATGCGGTGGCCGATGCCGGCATGATCGCGCGCAAGCCCGCCGGGCTGGACTGGGTCGCGGCCGCGTCGGTGCCGGTCGTCGCCGTCACCACCTGGCAGGCGCTGTTCGACCAGGGCGGCCTGACCGCCGGCCAGAGCGTGCTGATCCATGGCGGCGCCGGCGCGGTCGGCGCCTATGCGGTGCAGCTGGCGCGGCGGCCGGGCGTGCGGGTGATCGCCACGGCCAGCGCCGGGGATCTCGACCATGTCAGGGCGCTGGGCGCCGACCAGGCGATCGACCATCGGGCCGAGCGTTTCGAGGATGTGGCCGGGCCGGTCGATCTGGTGCTCGACACGGTCGGCGGCGACACGCTGGACCGGTCCTTCGCCGTGGTGAAGCCGGGCGGGATGCTGGTGTCGATCGTGGCCGAGCCGGATGCGGACAAGGCCCGCGCCGCCGGGATCCGCGCCGGCTTCATGCTGGTGAAGGTGAACGGGCCGGATCTCGACCGCATCGCCGAACGGATCGCCGCGGGGCAATTGAAGACCGCCGTCGGCGCCGTGCTGCCCCTGGCCGAGGCCCGCGCCGCGCATGAGATGCTGGAAGGCCTGCGACCACGCCCGCCGGGGAAGATCGTGCTGCAGGTCGCCGATTGAGTCGGGGGCGATGTCCGCTGAAACCCGTTTGCCGGCGCCGGACATCATAGCGTAGCGCCTGCGCCCGAGCCTCTTCGCACCACAGCGAAGAGGCCCAGCGATGGACAGCAAGAATATCACCGCCCTGCGCGACTTCATCTGACGGGCCCAGGGCGTTGCCGTCGAACAGGGCCAGCCCGACTACGCCAGGGCACGCGCCATCTGGAACGGTGCCGTCGACCATGCTCCCGGGCTGGTGATCCCGTGCCGCAATCAGGCAGAGATCCAGCTGGCGCTGACGGGTGCGCAAGCGCATGGCCTTCCCATCTCTGTGCGCGGCGGTGGGCATGATTGGGCGGGCCGCGCCCTGCGGGATGGCGGCGTCGTGCTCGACCTGTCGCCGATGCGCGGCGTGAAGGTGGACGCGGCGGCGCGCATCGCCACGATCTCGGGCAATGCCACCGGTGTCGAGGTGGCGGCGGCGGCGGTCCCGCACGGGCTGGCCCCGGTGATCGGCAATTGCGGCGCGGTCGGCGCCATCGGCCATCTGCTCGGCGGCGGCTACGGCGCGCTGACCCCGGGCTATGGGCTGGCGGCGGACAATCTGCTGAGCGCCGAGGTGGTGTTGGCCGACGGACGGGCGGTGACGGCGGATTCGGTGCGGCATCCCGACCTGTTCTGGGCGCTGCGCGGCGGCGGCGGCAATTTCGGCGTGGTCACGTCCATCCGCATCCGCCTGCATGCGGTGCCGCAGCTGCTGGCCGGGGTGATGCTGTTCCCCTGGGCGCAGGCCGAGGCGGTGCTGCGCGGCTACGATGCCCTGCTCGCCACCGCCCCCGACGCGCTGAGCGTCACGGCGGGCGTGGTCTGCGCCCCGGATGGCAGCCCGGTCGTCATGCTGGCCCCGGTGTGGAGCGGCGAGGCGGCGGCGGGCCACCAGGCGATGGCCCGGCTGCGCGGCCTGGGCACCCCGATGCTTGAGCAGGTCGCGCCGATGAGCTGCGTCGACCAGGCCCATCTCCAGGACCCCTATGTCGTCAACGGACGCCACCACGCCATCGAGACGCGCTGGCTGCCCGCCCTATCCGCCGAGGCGATTTTGGCGCTGCTGGCCGCCGGGTCGGCCGTGACCTCGCCCCATTCGGGCATCGTGCTACACCCCTTTCACGGCGCCGGCACCCGGGTCGCGGCCGATGCCACCGCCTTCGGCCTGCGCCGCCGGCATATCCTGGTCGAGATCGTCGCGGCCTGGGAGCCCGGCGATGGCACGCCCCATCGGGCCTGGGCACGCGGGCTGTCCACCGCCCTGGCGCCGCACGCGTTGCCCGGCGGCTACGCCGGCCTGCTGGCATCTTACGCCCATGACCAGATCGGCCAGGCCTATGGCCCGAACGCCGCCCGCCTGCGCGAGGTCAAGCGGCGCTTCGACCCGGATAACGTCTTCTCATCCGCGATCCCGCTGCCGCCCTGACCGGCGGCAGCCTGACGGAGCAACGTCAGATGTTCAGCGTGTCGTCGCCACCGCCGCCACCGAGATCGTCGCCGCCCCAATCGTCCTGGAAATCGGCATCGGTGACGCCGGGCTCGACGGCATCCGGCGTCACGGTGGCGTTGGCGTCGCGCTCGACCCCACCGGGTTGAGCGTCGTCGCCGTAATAGTTGTTGTTGATGACGGTCTCGGTCAGGCCGGGCGCCGGGCCGGTGAAGCCGGTGTTGCCGAACCCACCCAGGCCGCCGCCGAAGCCACCATGGCTCCCGCTGAACAGGGATTCGATGCCCTGGAACAGCAGGGCTCCACCGGCGATGCCAGCCGCCGTGGTCGCGGCGCTGCGCAG
>NZ_JBYRFX010000249.1:0-2819 GCF_057815775.1 Inquilinus sp. | reverse complement strand
GCGCCGGGTCGGCACGTCGCGCACCGGCAGGCGGAAGCGCGCGATGGCGGCGCGGGCCCGGGCCAGCTCTTCCGCGCTCATCTGCTCGAAATCCTTGTGCTGCAGCCGCTCGCGTTCCGAGAAGGTCAGGCTGGCATCGATCTCGATCTCCGGCGGGTCCTTGGCGTCGTCGGGCGCCTCGCCCCGGCCAGGCTGGTTGCGGTCGGCAAAGGCCTCCGCCACCCGGCGGTTGACCGCGCGCTCCTCTTCCTTGCCGGTGCGGATCTGCGGCAGCATCAGCGTCATCGCCCGCTTCAGCATGTCCGGATTGCGCCAGAACAGATGGAAGGCCTGGTCGAAGATGTCGCGCTGGTCGCGCCGGTTCACCAGGGTGGCATGCAGCGCCCAGTAGACATCCTGGCGGCTGGCGACGCCGATGGTCTCCAGCGCCTCCAGCGCCGCCAGGGTGCGGCCCGGCCCGACCGGCAGGCCGGCGGCGCGCAAGGCCCGGCAGAACTGCATGACGTTGAGGGCCAGGCGGCCCTGACCCTCCGGTGCCGGATCAGGCAGCATCGCGCCCCATCCAGTCTTCCGCGAGCAGGGCGTAGACATACTCGTCGCACCACTCGCCCTTGACCCAGGCGTGCCGCCGGAAATGCGCCTCGCGCCGGAAGCCCAGCCGTTCGAACAGCCCGAAGGATCGCGGGTTGCGCGTGTCGATCGAGGCGTGGAGGCGATGCTTGCCGCGATCCCGGAACAGGTGCCGGATCAGCGCGTCCAGCGCCTCGGTGGCGAGGCCGCGCCCCTGGGCGGTGGAGGCCAGGGACAGGCCGATCTCGGCCAGCCGCGCATCCTCGGCCAGGACATGGATGCCGATATCGCCGATCAGCCGGTCATCCGCCCGGCCGGCGATGGCGACCTGGAACCAGCTACCCCGCTCGTCATAGGCCGCGACCGCCTGCTCGGCGACGAAGGCTTCGGCCTGGCCGAGGCTGCAGCCGGTCCAGCTCTGCCACCGCGTCACGTCGGGGTCGTCGCGATAGGCCTGGAACGCGGCCACGTCCCGCGCCGCGAAGCGCCGCAGGGTCAGGCGGTCCGTCCGGATCGGGGCGAAATCGCCGTCGCTCATACCGGCATGGACACCGCGGCGGCGGCCGCGGCGTTCATCTCCGCCCGCATCTCGGACAACAGCCGCGCCGCCTCGGCCCCCTGGATCCGCTCGATGTCGTCCTGGTATTTCAGGATGGTGCCGAGCGTGTCGCGCACCACGTCGGGGTCGAGCTCCAGCACATCCAGCTCGGTCAGGGCCTGGGCCCAGTCCAGCGTCTCGGCCACGCCGGGATGCTTGAACAGGTCCATCCGGCGCAGCTTCTGCACGAAGGCAACGATCTGGGCGCTCAGCGCCGCCGGCGTGCCCGGCGCCTTGGTGTGCAGGATGGCGCGTTCGCGCTCGGCATCGGGATAGTCGACCCAGTGGTAGAAGCAGCGGCGCTTCAGCGCGTCGTGGATCTCGCGGGTGCGGTTCGAGGTGACGATGACGATCGGCGGCTCGGCCGCCTTGATCGTGCCCAGCTCGGGGATCGTCACCTGGAAGTCGGACAGCACCTCCAGCAGGAAGGCCTCGAACGGCTCGTCGGTGCGGTCCAGCTCGTCGATCAGCAGCACCGCCGGGCCGGTGATATCCGGCTCCAGCGCCTGCAGCAGCGGCCGGCGGATCAGGAAGCGCTCGTCGAAGATGTCGCGGGCCAGCGCGTCGCGATCCTGCACGCCGCCGGCCTCGGCCAGGCGGATCTCCAGCATCTGGCGCTGGTAGTTCCACTCATAGACCGCGGCGGAGATGTCGAGGCCTTCATAGCATTGCAGCCGCACCCGGCGCCGGCCCAGCGTCGCCGCCAGCACCTTGGCGATCTCGGTCTTGCCGACCCCGGCCTCGCCCTCCAGGAACAGCGGCCGTTTCAGGCGCAGCGCCAGGAACAGGGCGGTCGACAGCGACCGGTCGGCGACATAGTCACCGCGGGACAGGAGGGCGAGCGTCTCTTCGACGGAGGCGGGCAGGGCGACAGCGTTCATCGGACGAATCCCATTTTCCGCCAGGATAGAACCGGCGACGGTCCCGGACCAGCCTTACGCCGCGTCCGGGATCTTCTCGCCGCGCAGATCGCCGGCCGGGGTGAACAGCTCCTGCGGCTGGGCCACGCCGCGCAGCCGGCGGGTGCCGACGGAGATCAGGCGCACCGGGCACAGCTCGGCGAACCGGGCCGAGGTCAGGATGCGCTGGCCGGTCAGCTTGGTCATCTGCTCGATCCGCGCCGCGCGATTCACCTCCGGCCCGACCACGGTGAAGTCCAGCCGGTCCGGTGCGCCGATATTGCCGAAGAGGACCTCGCCGAAATGCAGGGCGATGCCGGCGCGGATCTCGTCCAGCCCCTCGGCCCGGCGCCGCACATTCATGGCGTCGAGGCCGGCGAAGGCGTCCAGCGCGCTGATCAGGGCGCGGGCGCAGGCCTCGGCCGTCTCCTCGCCATCGCCGATGCGGAAGATCGCCAGGATGCCGTCGCCCATGAACTTCAGCACCTCGCCGCCCGCGGTCTGGATCGCGCCGACGATGATGGTGAAGTACTCGTTCATCAGCTGCAGCAGCGTGTCGCGCGGCGTCGCCTCGGCCCGGGCGGTGAAGCCGCGCATGTCGCAGAACAGGATCACCGCCTCGAGCGACTGGGCGCCGCCGCGGACGATCTCGCCGTCCAGGATCCGGCGCGCCGCCTCGCGCCCGACATAGGTGTCGAGCAGGTGCTCCATCTTTTGGCGGTCGACCATGATCTCGCAGACGGCCCCCAGCG
>NZ_JBYRFX010000248.1:0-1667 GCF_057815775.1 Inquilinus sp. | reverse complement strand
GGCGCGCGGATGGCGAGGATCTCGCGATTGGAATGGCCGCGGCGACGGGTTGATCGACCATCGGCTCTGGCTGAGACAGCCCCCTCCCCCTACCCCCTCCCGCGGGGGGAGGGGGAGGATGATTTCTGGAGCAGCCTGTATCTGTCGGTGCGCGCTCATACCATGTGCCCGATCAGGTCGACCTGGGTCGGCTTGCGGCCGGGTTCGGCGCTCATCCGGGCGGTGATCGCGCCGTCGCGCATCGCCAGCACGGTGTGGCTGAGGCCGATCGTCTCCTCCAGCGTGTCGGCGATCAGGATGACCGAGACGCCGTCGCGGCACAGCCCGCGGATCAGGCGGAACACCTCCTCCTTGGCGCCGACATCGATGCCGCGGGTCGGATGGTCCAGGATCAGGATCCGCGATTCCGCCGTCAGCCACTTGGCCAGCACGACCTTCTGCTGGTTGCCGCCGCTGAGCGACAGGCAGGCCGCATCCGGCCCGGCGGCACGGATCGCCAGCCGCTTGGTCCAGTCCTGCGCCAGGGCACGTTCCCGGCTGCGGCTGAGGCCCATCGGCCCTTCCGCCACCTCGAGCCTGGCCAGGGTCATGTTGGTCGCGATCGACAGCAGCATGACCAGGCCTTCGACCCGGCGTTCGCTGGGGATGAAGCCGATGCCGTGTTCGACCGCATCGGCCGGGGAGCGGAACTGCACCGGCTTGCCGTCGATCTCCAGCGTGCCCGCGGTCGGCTGGACGAAGCCGAAGAAGCTGCGGATCAGCTCCTCGCGGCCCGACCCGATGACCCCGGCGATGCCCAGCACCTCGCCCTTGTGCAGGGTCAGGTCGATGTCGTGGTACTTGCCGGCGCAGCCCAGCCCCTTGGCCTGCAGCACAATCTCGGCCTGCGGCGGGTGCTGTTCGGATTCGCGGTAGTATTCGGCGTGGACCTCGCGCCCGACCATGATCCGGTGCAGCGTCGGGGCATCGGCCTCGGCGGCCGGCATCTCCGCGACCACGCCGCCATCCTTCATGACGTAGATGCGGTCGCTCAGCGCCAGCACCTCGTCCAGCCGGTGCGACACGAAGACGAAGCTGGCCCGGCTTTTCAGCGCGCGGACCCGGGCGAACAGCAGGTCGATCTCGGCCTGCTCCAGCACCGAGGTCGGCTCGTCCAGCAGGATGACGAGATCGCCCTCGACCCGGTCCTCCAGCGCCAGCGCCTTGGCCAGCTCGACCATCTGGCGCGCGGCGAAGCTGAGCTCGGAGGCCCGGGTCGACGGGTCGATGTCCAGCCCGACCTTCTCCAGCTGCTGCCGCGCCGCGGCGTTCAGCCGGGACCAGTCGATCAGGCCGAAGCGGGTGAACGGCCGCTCCTGCCCCAGGAAGATGTTCTCGGCTACGCTGAGGTTCAGCAGCAGCGACTGCTCCTGGAACACCATGACGATGCCGCGGGCATTGGCCTGCCGGGGATCGCCCAGGTGCAGCACCTCGCCGTCGCGCCGCAGTTCACCGCTGGTCGGCTGCTGCACCCCGGCCAGGATGCGCATCAGCGTCGACTTGCCGGCGCCGTTCTCGCCGACCAGCCCGACCACCTCGTTCGGCCGGATCTCGACGTCGACGCCTTTCAGCGCCTGGACGCTGCCGAAGGATTTCTGGATGCCGACCGCTTGCAGCATGGCGTCACT
>NZ_JBYRFX010000247.1:0-2063 GCF_057815775.1 Inquilinus sp. | reverse complement strand
GCGCAAACACCTCCGCCGCCGGTGAGGCGGTGGGTGTCTGGGGCATGGTGGCGGCTTGTGTCATCCCTTGATGAGAACACAAAGGGAACAATGAGTCGAGGGATAATACTGCTCAACCACCCGTCCCCGTCATCGCGAGCGCAGCGACGCGATCCAGGCCCGCGGGCGCAGACGGCACGGACGGCGGCAATTCTGGATCGCCACGGCGCCGCGCGCCTCGCGATGACGGCGATGGGGTGGGCGGGGCCGGCTCCTCCCGAAACCATCATTGCCAGCCTAAGGCGTCGCCTTCGCTCCTTGGGGCTTTCATAATTACGATACGCACCGTATCATTATTCATCTGATCGCGGCCCGCGATCGCATGCTGGTGATCCCCGACATGACCCCCCGGACCAATCTCGAAATCCGCTCCCTCGTCTCGGCCGATGGGCGGTTGAAGCTGTGGCTCGAAGACGTGCCGGTCGCGGAGCCCGGCCCCGACGAGGTGATCGTCCGCATCGAGGCGGCGCCGCTCAACCCGTCGGATATTTCCCTGCTGCTGGGCCCGAGCGACCTCCAGACACTGCAGGCCGGCGGAACGCCAGATCGGCCGGAAGTCGAGGCTGACGTGCCTGAGGCGCGGCTGAAGGCCGTGTCGGGGCGGATCGGCCAGGCGCTGCCCGTCGGCAATGAGGGGGCGGGGACCATCATCGCTGCGGGAAGCGCCGGGACCAGCCTGGTCGGCCGCACCGTGGCCATCCGTGCCACCACGGGCACCTATTCGCAGTATCAGGTGGTGAAGGCGGCCGACTGCCTGCTTCTGCCGGACGGTATGTCCGCCCGCCAGGGCGCCGCGGCGTTCATCAATCCGCTGACGGCGCTTGGCATGGTCGAGACCATGCGGCGCGAGGGCCACCACGCGTTGGTGCACACTGCGGCGGCGTCGAATCTCGGCCAGATGCTCAATCGGCTGTGCCTGAAGGATGGCGTGGCCCTGGTCAACATCGTGCGCAGCCCCGAGCAGGCAAAGCTGCTGCGCGACCAGGGCGCCGCCCATGTCCTCGACAGCAGTGCGGAAGGATTCCGGCAGGCGCTGGTCGCCGCCATCGCCGAGACCGGCGCGACGCTCGCCTTCGATGCGATCGGCGGCGGACCGATGGCGGCCACGATCCTGGGGGCGATGGAAGAGGTGCTGAGCCGCTCGCTCACCAGCTACAGCCGCTATGGCTCGCCGGTTCACAAGCAGGTCTATCTCTAT
Source organism: Inquilinus sp. (assembly GCF_057815775.1). Taxonomy (NCBI): domain Bacteria; kingdom Pseudomonadati; phylum Pseudomonadota; class Alphaproteobacteria; order Rhodospirillales; family Rhodospirillaceae; genus Inquilinus; species Inquilinus sp. Next base: position 826 of record NZ_JBYRFX010000247.1, on the reverse strand, counting down.
GGCGTGCTCGATCCCGCGCCCAAGCAGCTCGACGGCAATTTCGGCCTGGCCTGGGGCGTCGGCGGCTGGCTGCTGACTTGGTTCTACCAGAAGATCGATGCGGCCGACGCGCGGCGCCTGAAGGGGCGGGCGGCGGCGGAGCTGGGCTCGACCTTCGCCAGCCGTTTCACGGCGGAGATCGGACTGGCGGACGCCCTGTCGCCGGACGTGATCCGCGCCTACGCGAAGCGGGCGACCGGCGAAAAATACCTGATCGTGCCGCAGCTGACATGACGGGCAGCGTCGCGCCGGGCCGCAAGCGCAGCGACACGGCGCGGCGGGCCATCCTCGACGCGACCTTCCGATTGCTCGAGCAGGAGGGATTCGACCGGCTGTCGATCGAAGGGGTCGCGTCCTGCGCCGGAGTCGGCAAGACCACGATCTATCGCTGGTGGCCGGGGAAGGGGGTGCTGGCGGTCGACGCGTTCCTGGATGCCGTGACCCCCGCGATCGCCTTTCCGTCCACGGCCTCCGCCCGGGCGGACCTGCTGGCCCAGATGCGGCTGCTGGCGGAGGTCTATCGCGGGCCGACCGGCCGCTTCGTCCGCGAGATGATCGGGGCGGGCCAGAGCGATCCGGACATGCGGCAGGCCTTTGTCGAAGGCTTCCTCGCGCCCAGGCGGCAGGCCGCGCGCGAGGTTTTCCGGCGCGGCCAGGCCCAGGGCGAATTCCGGGCCGAACTCGACCCGGATGTCGCGATCGATGGCGTCTACGGTGCCCTCTACTACCGGCTGCTGGTCTCGGGCGGGCCGATCGTGACGGCTTCGTCGAGGAGCTGGCCAAAAGC
>NZ_JBYRFX010000246.1:0-2865 GCF_057815775.1 Inquilinus sp. | reverse complement strand
CTCATGCATCAGCGCCCAGCGCCGGTCCGACGCGACCAGCACCTCGGTCGCCCCGGCCTCGCGGTGCCGCCAGCTGTCCTTGCCCGGCTGGTCGACGTCGAAATCGTGATGCGCGTGCTTGATGGTCGAGATCCGCAGGCCCCGGCCGGTCAGGGCCGGAATCAGCTGCGCCAGAAGCGTGGTCTTGCCGCTGCCGCTCCAGCCGGCGATGCCCAGCACGCGCATGGGGGCGGTCCTGGGCCTAGCCGAAGGTTCCGGCCGCCTTGGCCGGCGGGGTGGGGGCCGGATCCTCGGTGATGGCCTGGCGCACGCCTTCGCGCAGATAGCTCCAGCCGGTCACCAGCGTCAGCACCGCGGCGATCCAGATCCCGGCGATGCCGATCTGGGTCACCGGCAGGTCGCCGCTGAACGCGCGGGTGCCGGTCTCGCCGACGATCAGGAAGCCGATCGCCAGCATCTGGATCGTGGTCTTCCACTTCGCCAGCGCGGTCACCGGCAGGCCGCGGGCGTTCATCCCGGCCAGGAATTCGCGCAGGCCGGAGATCAGCACCTCGCGCAGCAGGATGATGACCGCCGGGATGATGGTCCAGCCCTGCAGCCGGCCGAAGGCGGCCAGCATGAACAGGACGGCGGTCACCAGCATCTTGTCGGCGATCGGATCCAGCAGCCGGCCGATCATCGAGGTGGAGCCCCAGGCGCGCGCCAGCTTGCCGTCGAGATAGTCGGTGATGGCGGCGGCGGCGTAGATCACCAGGCAGGTCCAGGCCGCCCAGTCGTCGGGCACATAGAACAGAGCGATCAACACGGGAATCGCCGCGATCCGCGAATAGGTCAGGATGTTCGGGAGGCTGGTGACCATGGCGACGGCACTGACTTCAAGGGCAGGGAAACGCTAGCACATGGCGGCACGGAGATCGACCGGTTCAGGTCGACGCGGGGCTGCCCCGACCTGACATTCGATCTGCGCCTCTGTCGACCAGGATCGGGGCCGGATCCGGACAGGGAACGGGGGCGGACCATGCTCCGGTTCCCGGTCATCCGGTCGCGGCATCGGGATGGAAATGGTGGTAGATCAGCCGCGCGACGGTGTCGCTGATGCCGTCGACCGCCTCCAGATCCTGCAGGCTGGCCCGGCTGACGGCGCGGGCGGAGCCGAAATGCAGCAGCAGCGCCTTCTTGCGCCGCGGGCCGATGCCGGCGATCTCGTCGATCGGCGATTTCGCGATGTCGCCGGCGCGGCGGATGCGCTGGCCGCCGATGACGAAGCGATGGGCCTCGTCGCGCAGCCGCTGCAGGAAGTACAGCACCGGGTCCTTCGGCTCCAGGCCGAAGGGCTGCCGGTCGGGCATGAAGAAGCGTTCGCGCCCGGCGTCGCGGTCCGGCCCCTTGGCGATCGAGACCAGCGGCACGTCGGTGACGCCGAGCTCGGCGAAGACCTCGCGCACGATGCTCAGCTGGCCCAGGCCGCCATCGATCAGCACCAGGTCGGGCCAGCCCTCCTGCTCGCGGTCCGGGTCGTCCTTCAGGGCGCGGGCGAAGCGGCGGGTCAGCACCTCGCGCATCATGGCGTAGTCGTCGCCGGGCGTAACCGGGCCCTTGATGTTGAACTTGCGGTACTGCGCCTTGATGAAGCCGTCCGGCCCGGCCACGATCATGGCGCCCAGGGCATTGGTGCCGCCCAGATGGCTGTTGTCGTAGACCTCGATCCGCCGCGGCGGGGCGTCCAGCCCGAACACTCGGGCCACGCCCTCCAGCAGCACCGCCTGGCTGGCGCTCTCGGCCATGCGGCGGCCCAGCGCCTCGCGCGCATTGCTCAGCGCGTGCTCGATCAGCCGGCGCTTGTCGCCGCGCTTCGGCACCGCGATCTCGACCTTGCGGTCTGCCTTCAAGGTCAGGGCCTCGGACAGCAGCTCGGTCTCCGCCACCTCGTCGCTGAGCAGGACCAGGGGCGGCGGCGGATGGCTGTCGTAGAACTGGGTCAGGAAGGCGCCCAGGATCTCCGCCCGCTCGGCGGTCTTGTCGTGGCTCGGGAAATAGGCGCGGGTGCCGTAGTTGCGGCCGCCGCGGAAGAAATAGACCTGGATGCAGCTGTGGCCGCCGTCCTCGTGGATCGCCAGCGCGTCGGCGTCGCCGATGCCCTCGACATTGATGTCCTGGTGCGACTGGACATTGGTCAGGGCGCGGATGCGGTCGCGCCAGCGCGCCGCCTGCTCGAAATCCAGCCGTTCGCTCGCCGCCATCATCTGTTCGGCGAAGCGGCCCTGCACGCCCTGGCTGCGACCGCTGAGGAATTCGACCGCGCTGGCCACCTGCTCGGCATACTGCGCCTCGGTGACATAGCCGACGCAGGGCGCGGTGCAGCGCTTGATCTGGTACTGCAGGCAGGGCCGGCTGCGGGTGGAGAAGATCGAATCCGTGCAGTTGCGCAGCAGGAAGGCCCGCTGCAGCGCGGTGATGGTGCGGTTGACCGAACCGGCCGAGGCGAAGGGGCCGAAGAACTGCCCGCTGGCACCGGTGGCGCCGCGGTGCTTGGCGATGCGCGGGAATGGGTGGTCGCCCGAGATCATGATGTGCGGGAAGGTCTTGTCGTCCCGCATCACCACGTTGTAGCGGGGCTTCAGCCGCTTGATCAGGTTGGCTTCGAGCAGCAGCGCCTCGACCTCGGACCGTGTCACCACGAATTCCATGGCGACGGTGTCGGCGATCATTCGCAGCAGCCGTGCCGGCTGCTTGCCGGTCTGGGTGTAGGCGAACACCCGCTTCTTCAGGTTGCGCGCCTTGCCGACATAGAGCGCGTTGCCGGCATCGTCGAGCATCCGGTACACGCCGGGCGAGCTGGGCAGGGTGCGCAGATGCGCCTGGATC
>NZ_JBYRFX010000245.1:0-1913 GCF_057815775.1 Inquilinus sp. | reverse complement strand
CTACACCCCATCTGTGCCGGAGCACTGAAATGGCTCATATATCCGCAAATTATTTTTTAGATTATATTTCCAATCAAAAATAAATCAGTGGATTTCCTTGAGTTCTTATCTCAATCGGACCATGTTCATTAAATCGAACTTTGCTCATATGATTTCAGGCCCGCAGGCATTGAATATGCCGCGGGGCTGAATTCTTCTTGTACGACATACGATTTTGGCAACCCGCGACTCTCGCGGGCCAAAACTGATGTTTGTGAAAGAAAGATAGGATTCATGTCTAAAGGTCGCGACACGAAAAAGCCGAAGAAGGAAACCAAGCCGGTCGTGCACGGGGCAACCTCGCTGCTGGCCAAGGCCATGCCACCGCCGCCCGGCCTGCCCAAGAAGAAGAAGGGCTGAGGCACGGCGCATCGCGAGTCCCGCCCCCAACCCGTCCCGGATCCCCGGACCGTCCGTTCATCGTCCCATGGCGATGAGATCCCCGGTCCCTACGATGGAGGCACTGCCGTGACCCAGCCGAGCCGCGTGGCCTTCATCGGAAATTCGCTTCCCCGCCGTTGCGGGAACGCCACCTTCACCACCGACCTGCAGCAGGCCATCGCGGCGTCGGATGCGGCGACCGACACCGGCATCGTGGCGATGAATGATCATGGCCACGGCTACGACTATCCGGCCGCCGTCCGCCTCGAAATCGCCGACGACCGGATCGAGGATTATGTCCGGGCGGCCGAAGCCCTCAATGCCGGCCGGTTCGACGTCGTCTCGCTGCAGCATGAGTTCGGCATCTTCGGCGGCGATGCCGGCGGCCACATCATGGCGCTGCTGTCGCGGCTGACCATGCCGGTCGTGACCACGCTGCACACGGTGCTGGCCGAGCCGACGCCGGTGCAGCGCAGCGTGCTGAACCGGATCGTCCGCGCCTCGTCCCGGGTCGTGGTCATGGCCGAGAAGGGCCGCGAGCTGCTGCAGACGGTGTATGCGGTGCCGGCGGACAAGATCGACGTCATCCCGCACGGCATTCCCGACGTCGCCTTCGCCGACCCCGCCGCCGCCAAGGCCAAGGCCGGCTTTGCCGGACGGCCTGTCATCTTGACCTTCGGCCTGCTGTCCCCCAACAAGGGCATCGAGGTCATGATCGATGCCATGCCCTCGATCCTGCAGGGCCGGGCCGATGCGGTCTATGTCGTGCTGGGCGCGACCCATCCCAACCTGGTCCGCGACGAGGGCGAGGCCTATCGCGAGAGCCTGGTGGCCCGGGCACGGGACCGTGGGGTCGAAAACCATGTCGTGCTGCTGGACCAGTTCGTCGACCGGGCGACGCTGCTGGACTTCATCGCCATGTGCGACGTCTATGTCACGCCCTATCTCAGCGAGGCGCAGATGACGTCGGGCACCCTGGCCTACAGCTTCGGACTGGGCAAGGCGGTGGTCTCGACCCCCTATTGGCATGCGCAGGAACTGCTGGCCGACGGCCGCGGCACGCTGGTGCCGTTCGGCGACGCGCCGGCCATCGGCGCCGCCATCGCCGGGCTGCTGAGCGATGACGACCGGCGCGAGGCGATGCGCCGCCGCGCCTATGCCAGCAGCCGGTCGATGACCTGGGCGCGCACGGCGGAGCGGTACCTGTCCGTGTTCGACCGGGCCCGGCGCGGGCATCGGCTGCGGGTGATCGAACGGTCCGAGATCGTGGTTCCCGTGAGCGACGGCGTTGCCGCGCCGGAGATGCAGCTCGGCCATTTCCTGTCGATGTGCGACGACACCGGGCTGTTCCAGCACGCGGTCCATTCGGTGCCCGACCGCACCCATGGCTACTGCGTCGACGACAATGCCCGCGCGCTGCTGGTGGCTTGCGCCCTGAACCATCCGCGCGAAATGCGCCTGCCCGAGGCCCTGACCGCCCGTCTGGCCAGCTT
>NZ_JBYRFX010000244.1:0-3249 GCF_057815775.1 Inquilinus sp. | reverse complement strand
GGGGATGTCAGCGGCCAGGCGACGATCCAGGCCGAGGAGAGCGGTGATTACCAGTTCCTGACCAATCTCGACGTCCAGGGGCCGGGCCTGACTGGCTCCCTGGTGGCGATCGGCGCGTCGATCACCGATGGCTATCCGTCGACGTATAATGGAAACAAGCGCTGGCCCAACGACTTTGCCGTGCGGACCAACTACTGGAAGCTGGGCGTCGGCGTGCTGAACCTGGGCATCACCGGCAACGGGATGATCCAGGAATTCGGCTCGGGCGAGAGCGTGGTGCACCGCTTCGACCGCGACGTGCTGTCCCAGTCGGGTGTGCGCTGGGTCATCTTCTCCGACACCGCCTTGAACGATATCGGCTCCGGCAATCCTGATGTGACCAGCGTGCAGCTCATTGCCGCGATGAAAGGCATGATCACCAAGGCGCACCAGAAGGGCGTCAAGTTCTACTGCTCGACGCTCACACCCGAGAAGGATGTCGATGGCTGGACGCTGGCGAAGGAAGCCGAACGCGCAAAGGTCAATGCCTTCGTCCGCAGCGCCGGCAGCGGCTGCGACGCCATCGTCGACCAGGACACGGCAGTGCATGACCCGGCCGATCCGACCAAGTACCTGCCGAAGCTGGATTCCGGCGATCACCTTCATCCGAACGATGCCGGATACCAGGCCATCGCCAACACGGTGAACCTCCAGCTGTTCAAGCCCGTCGTGCTCGATCCCATCACGGCGCCGCAGGGCTGCGGCACGATCGAAGTCGGGCAGGGGCTCAAACCCGGCCAGACCGTGACCTCCTGCAATGCCGGCTATGCCCTGGTGCTGCAGGCCGACGGCAACCTGGTGCTGAACAAGCTGGGCGGGCATGCCCTGCAGCTGTGGTCGGCCGGCACCGCCAACCGGGACAGCGCGCAGCTGGAGCTCAGCCGCGACGGCACCCTGAGCCTTTACGGCAAGCTCGGCGAGCCACTGTGGTCGTCGAATTCCGGCGGGAACAAGGACGCGCAGCTGTTCGTGCAGAATGACGGCAACGTGGTGATCTACAACGAGGCCGACAAGCCGGTCTGGAGCTCCGGCACCGCCGGCCGCTGACCCCGGCGAGGGGGTGGCCACTGGGGGCCCGATGCGGTACCTCTCGGCCACCCGCAGGCCCCTCGAGGGCCTGCCCGGACCCACGACCCGAAAGGAACCCCATGTCCACCACCACGGCCTCCGGGCTGCAGTATGAAGACGTCGTGATCGGCACCGGCGCCGAGGCCAAGGCCGGCGACCACGTCTCGGTGCACTACACCGGCTGGTTGCAGAATGCCGATGGCAGCGCCGGCAAGAAATTCGATTCCAGCAAGGATCGCGGCGATCTGTTCAAGTTCCCGCTCGGCGGTGGCCGCGTGATCCAGGGCTGGGACGAAGGCGTCCAGGGCATGAAGATCGGCGGCCTGCGCCGGCTGGTCATCCCCGCCGCCCTGGGCTATGGCGCCCGCGGCGCCGGCGGCGTCATCCCGCCGAACGCGACCCTGATCTTCGACGTCGAACTGCACGCCGTCTGATCCCGGTGCCGGCGGGAGGGGCAAGGCCTCTCCCGCCCCCGATCATCTCTGTTTCGACCGGACTTTGGCGGCCCCCGGCGCGGCCTTGACCGACGCTGCCGCCACATCCCCATCACCCTCTCGGCCGGCGCGATCGCGTCCAGCGGCAACGTGGACAAGGCCCCGGTGCGCACGGACACCCATGTCAGCGCCGCCCAGGCCCAGGCGAATGACGGCAAGAGCGAGGCCAAGCCGATCCAGGTCGCCGGCTGTGGCCGGTGGTCCTGCCTCTGAGATCGGTTGCGGCCGAGCCTGGTTCATGCGGGAGACGTTCCGGATGACGGGGCCGGCCTGAAGCTTGAGCGTTGCGGATCCGGCGAAGACGTTCGCCGGATTTCGCCTGCGTCGGCGGCCGAGGCTCTCAGGCCGATTCCGTCTCCGTCTTCTTCGCCGCGACCCACAGCGCCTCCATCTCGTCCAGGCTGGCGCCGGCGGGGTCGCGCCCCTGGGCCCTCAGCGCCGACTCCAGATGGCGGAAGCGGCGTTCGAATTTGGCGTTGGTGCGGCGCAGCGCGGCATCGGGGTCCACCTCGTAGTGGCGGGCCAGGTTGACGGCGCAGAACAGCAGGTCGCCGATCTCGTCCTCGATCCGGTCCTTCGGCGCGTCGGCGTCGATTTCCGCCCGGATTTCAGCCACTTCCTCGTCGATCTTGCCGAGGATGTCGGCCGGATCGGTCCAATCGAAGCCGACCCGCGCCGCCCGCTTCTGCAGCTTCAGCGCCCGGGTCAGGCTGGGCAGGCCGGCGGCGATGCCGTCCAGCACCCCGGCGACCTGGCCCTCGGCCGCCGCCTTGGCCGCACGCTCCTCGGCCTTCTGCCGCTCCCACTGCGCCGGCATGCCGCCGGCATCGACCGCGGCGTCGCCGAACACATGCGGGTGGCGGCGGATCATCTTGTCGACGATGCCGGCGGCGACATCGGCGAAATCGAACGCCCCGCGCTCCTCCGCCATCCGCGAATGGAACGCGACCTGGAACAGCAGGTCGCCCAGCTCGTCCTTCAGCTCGTCCATCGCGTCGCGCTCGATCGCGTCGGCCACCTCATAGGCCTCCTCGATCGTATAGGGCGCAATGGTGCGGAAAGTCTGCTCGATGTCCCAGGGGCAGCCGGCCTGTGGGTCGCGCAGCCGCGCCATCACCTCGATCAGGCGGCACGTGGCGGCGCCGGCGTCGGGGGACTCATCGGGGCGGTCGGTCATGTCGGTCTCCGCAGGGCGATCCCTTCTGGTATCGCATCCGGGCGATCCCCGCAAATTGGGGAACTGCGGCGGCCGGCGATCCTTCCTATACTCCGGCCCGGGCGTCGCGCCCTGATCTGGAGGGGACTACCTGATGAACCTGTTGCGATCTCTCAAAACCCTGGCGCTGGTCGGCGGCCTTGGCGCCGCGGTGACCCTGTCGGCCTGTGCCGACCAGAACGCGCCGGCGCCGGCCCCGGTGGCCTCGACCGCCCCGACCCTGCTGTTCTCTTACGAGGCGCTGACCTTCAAGTCGCTCGGCCTCGACGAGAAGAAGGCGCAGTACCCCGAGCGCGCCGCCTTCACCGAGCAGGTGCGGGACACCGAGCTGCCGAAGTTCCTGGCGCTGCTGAATCTGCCGGCCGACCAGGTGCAGACCGAGGTCACGCCGGGCGGCTACGAGCTGCAGACCAACGCCTCGCTGCAATCCGC
>NZ_JBYRFX010000243.1:0-6455 GCF_057815775.1 Inquilinus sp. | reverse complement strand
GTCGGCCTTCGCCCAGGTGCTGCATTCGAAGCTGCGCATCCCGTTCGACCGCATCCGCCTGGTCCAGGGCGATAGCGACCGCCTGATCGCCGGCGGCGGGACCGGCGGCTCGAAATCGATCATGGCCAGCGGCGCCGCGATCCTGGAGGCGGGCGACCTGGTGATCGAGAAGGGCCGCCAGATCGCCGGCCACCTGCTGGAGGCCGCCGCCTTCGACGTCGAATTCGCGGATGGCCGCTTCACCGTGGCCGGCACGGACCGCGGCATCGGCATCATGGAGCTTGCCGGCCGGCTCTCCGCCGGACTCGAGCTGCCGGCCGACGTGCCGGCTTCGCTTGATGTCGACCACATCTTCAAGCAGGCGCCGTCCGCCTACCCGAATGGCTGTCACATCGCCGAGGTCGAGATCGACCCGGAGACCGGCATCACCGCGGTGGTGCGCTACATCATGGTCAACGATTTCGGCACGCTGGTGAACCCGCTGCTGGTCGAAGGCCAGCTGCATGGCGGCGTCCTGCAGGGCATCGGCCAGGCGCTGATGGAACGCACCGTCTATGATGCGGACGGCCAGCTGACCACCGGCTCCTTCGTCGACTACCAGCTGCCGCGCGCCGCGGATGCGCCGCCGGTCTTCACCTTCGAGAGCCGGCCGCAGCCGACCGCGACCAATCCGTTGGGCGCCAAGGGCTGCGGCGAGGCTGGCTGCGCCGGGTCGCTGCCGGCGGTCATGAACGCCGTGGTCGACGCCCTGTCCGGGCTCGGCATCCGCCATGTGAACATGCCGGCGACGCCGCTGGCGATCTGGGACCTGATCGCAGCAAGACAGGCCGCCCCGGTCTGATTTCCCTTGCCAGGGTTTTCACGGCAGGCGTCACATCCGCGCGATCCTTTCGTCCTGCAGCCGGGCATCCTGCCCGGGGAAGAGCCGTGACCATCGAAGACCCTGCCTCCTCCTGGCCGCGCCGGCACGGCCGCCTGCTGCCGGTCCTTGCGGCCGTCCTGGCCATCGCAATCTTCCTGTTCGATACGTTCAGCCCGCTGAAGATCGCGGTGGCCGTGCTGTACGCCATCGTCATCTTCATGTCGGTCGGCGTCGTCGACCGGCGCGGCATCCTGGCCATCGCCCTGGCCTGCGCCGGCCTGACCATCATCGCCTTCATCGGCGGGCTGGGCCGCGGCTTCGAAGCCCATCTGCTGCGCTGCCTGGTCGCCCTGTCGTCCATCGCCATCGCCACCCTGCTCGCCATCCGGATCCAGGCGGCAGCCCTGGTGCTGCGCGAGAATGAGCGGCGCTGGCGCCACATTTTCCAATCGGTCGGCGTGGCGATCTGGGAGGAGGATTTCTCAGGCGTCCGGCGCCTGTTCGACGATCTCGCCCGCCAGGGCGTGTCCGATGTCCGGCGCCGTCTCGAGGACGATCCAGACCTGGTCGAGCGCTGCATCGCGCTGGTGCGGATCGCCGATGTCAACGAGGCCGCCATCCGGCTGGTCGGTGCCGCCGACCGGGCAGAGGCAATATCGCTGCGGCGCCAAGCCTTTCTGCCCGACACCCTGGCCACCTATCGCGAATTGCTGATCGCCCTGGCGGAGGGCCGGCCGTCCTATGCCGGCGAGACAGTCCTGCAGACTCTCGATGGCGAGCGACGGTCGATCCTGGTCGCCGCCACCTTCCCCGCCGGCGGGGCACGGGCCAGCGGCCTGCTGAGCGCCGTCGACATCACCCAGCGCAACCGCACCGAACGGGCGCTGGCCGAGGCCCGGGCCGAGCTGGCCCATGTCTCCCGCTTCATCACCCTGGGCGAGCTGACGGCGTCGATCGCCCATGAGGTGAAGCAACCGCTGGCCGCCATCGTCACCAACGGCCAGGCCTGCCTGCGCTGGCTCGGCCGGCCGGTGCCGGAACTGGACGAAGCGCGGGCCTGCGCCGAACGGATCGTGAGCGAGGGCAACCGCGCCGACCAGGTGGTGCAGCGATTGCGCAGCCTGGCCAGGAAGACGGATCCGGAGCGGATCGCGGTCGACCTCAACGCCATCATCGGCGAGGTTGTCGGCCTGATGCAGCGCGAGGTCGACGACCACCGCGTGGTGCTGCGCACCGATCTCGCGCCCGGTCTGCCACCAGTCCTGGCCGATCGCGTCCAGCTGCAACAAGTGCTGATCAACTTGGTGATCAACGCCATCCAGGCGATGAACCCGGTGCCCGACCGCGCTCTCACGCTCGAAACCCACAAGGATCCAACGGGGAATGTTATGATCCTGGTCAGCGACAGCGGTGTCGGCTTGGATGAGGAAACGATGGCGCATCTGTTCACGCCATTCTACACGACGAAGCACGACGGCATGGGCATGGGGCTGTCGATCTGCCAGTCCATCATCGAGTCCCATGGCGGCCGGATCTGGGCCACGCGCAATCCCACCGCCGGGGCGACCTTCCATGTCCTGCTGCCGGTCCGGCCGGACGCGACCGCGTGACCGCCGATCCGGTCGAAGCGCCGCTGGTGCTGGTGGTCGATGACGAGGCGGCGGTGCGCGACGCCCTGGACAGCCTGCTGCGGTCGGTCGGCTTCCGTGTCGCATGCTATGCCTCGCCGCAGGATTTCCTGCGCAGCAACCTGCTGCAGGCCGCCAGCTGCCTGGTGCTGGACATCCGGCTGCCGATCGTCAGCGGGCTCGACTTCCAGGCCCAGCTGACCCATGCCGGCATCCGCGTCCCGGTGATCTTCATGACCGGGCATGGCGATATCCCGATGAGCGTGCGGGCGATGAAGGCCGGGGCGGTCGATTTCCTGACCAAGCCGTTCCGGGACCAGGATCTGCTGGACGCGGTCGCGGCCGCCATCGAACGCGACCGCCGCCGCCGCACAGCCGACGAGCACGTGTCCGTGATCGCCGGCCGCTACGACACGCTGACGCCGCGCGAGCGCCAGATCATGGCGCTGGTCACCACCGGCCTGATGAACAAGGAGATCGCCGGCCGGCTGGGCCTGAGCGAGATCACGGTCAAGATCCATCGCGGCCATGTGATGAAGAAGATGATGGCGCGGTCGATCACCGACCTGGTGCGGATCGCCGATGCGCTGACGGCCAGCCGGGCCGCGGACTAAGAGACCGTTTGAAAACGCGTTGGCGTGAGTCGGCTGGTGGTGGTTTCGAGAACCGGCGCGCAGCGGACGTTTGGGTCCGTGAGCACCGGAAGCGGAGAGGCCGCCATCAGACGGCCGCGTCGGCGCGTTTCCAGACGGTCTCTAAAACCACTGTATAGTTTCGCGCTCCAACCGGTCGGTGCAGAGTCGGGGTGGTCGGCTGTTCTTTGTCCGCCGCGTCCCGGCCAAGTCTGGAGCCGTGCCGATGTCCGGATCTCCGGTTGTTGCCATCATCGACGACGACGCTGCCGTGGGGCGGGCGACGGGCAGCCTGGTGCGGTCGCTCGGCCTCGCCGTGCGCAGCTTCCCGTCGGCGGAGCAGTTCCTGGCCGCGCCCGACCGGGACGAGGTCGCCTGCATCATCACCGATGTCCAGATGCCGGGCATGAGCGGCATAGATCTCTATTGCGAGATGCAGACGCGCGGCGCCGCCATCCCGTTCATCTTCATCACGGCGTTTTCCGAGGCAAGGGTGCGGCAGCGCGCCGGCGACGACGCCCGCATCCTGCGCAAGCCCTTCGACGGGCATATTCTGGCCCAATGGGTCGAAGCGGCTTGCGGGCAACAATAGGCTGCCGGGCGGCACCGGACGAAGAGCGGTCCGGCGTGCCCCGTCAGGCGGCGCGCCGGATCGTCACCGGGATCGACTTGTAGGACGGCGTGCCGCTCTGTGCATCGAAATGGCTCAGCGCGATCAGGCCGTTGGCTTCCGGGTAATAGGCGGCCACCGACCCGACCGCGATGTCATGCGCCACGGCGGTCATGCCGTGCAGCACCCGCGGCCGGTCTGCCCCGTCCTCGGCCACCGTCTCGACATCGATCCGGTCGCCATGGGCGAGGCCCAGCGCCGCGAGATCCCGCTGGTTCAGGAAGATCACGTCGCGGCGGCCGGTGATGCCGCGATAGCGGTCGTTCAGCCCGTAGATCGTGGTGTTGTACTGGTCGTGGCTGCGGATGGTGGTCAGGCGCAGCGCATCGGTGCCGACCGTCCGCGGATCCTCCTCGACGCCGGCGCAGAGCAGGAAATTCGCCTTGCCCGACGGTGTCAGCCATTTCCGGTCCGATGCCGCCACGGTCAGCCGGAACCCGCCCGGCTGGGCGATGCGGGCGTTGAAGTCGTGGAAGTCGGGGTACACCGCCTCGATCTTGTCGCGGATGCGGGCGTAGTCGGCGACCAGACTGGTCCAGTCGACCTTGGTGTCCGGCAGCGTCGCCAGCGCCAGGCCGGCGACGATTGCCGGCTCCGACCGCAGCTGGTCCGAGGCCGGCGGCAGGGTGCCGCGCGAGGCGTGCACCATCGACATCGAATCCTCGACGGTGACGGATTGCACGCCGGTTTCCTGGTCATCGCGCTCGGTGCGGCCGAGGCAGGGCAGGATGATCGACGCCCGGGCCAGCAGCAGGTGCGAGCGGTTCAGCTTGGTGGCGATGTGGACGGCCAGGTCCAGCTTGCGCATGCCGGCGAACACCGCCTCCGGATCCGACATGGCGACGGCGAGGTTGCCGCCGAGGCAGATGATCGCCTTCGACCGGCCGTCGCAGATCGCCTCCACCGCCTCGACCGCGTTGTGGCCATTCTCTCGCGGCGGGGCGAAGCCGAAGACCCGCTCGATCGCGTCCAGGAATGGGGCGGAGGGGATCTCGGTGATGCCGACGGTGCGGTCGCCCTGCACGTTGGAATGGCCGCGCAGCGGGCAGATGCCGGCGCCCGGCCGGCCGATATTGCCGCGCAGCAGCAAGAGGTTGGCGAGCTGCTGCACATTGGCGGTGCCATGGCGGTGCTGGGTGATGCCCATGCCGTAGCAGATGATGACATTCTTGGCAGTGGCGTAGACCTGCGCCGCCGCCTCGATATCCGCACGCGACAGGCCGGCATGCGCCTCGATCGCGTCCCAGGACAGGGTGTCGAGGTCGGCCACCAGTGCGTCGAAGCCGGTGGTGTGTTCAGCGATGAAGGCGCGGTCGAGCAGCCCCGCCCCGCCCGCTGCGGTGTTCGCGGCATCGGCGGCCAGCAGCGCCTTCATCATGCCCTTGAGCACGGCGACATCGCCGCCGACCTTGACCTGGTGATAGGCCGAGGCGATCGGGGTCGAGCCGAGCGTCAGCATCTCGATCGGGTTCTGCGGCGCGGCAAAGCGTTCCAGGCCGCGTTCGCGCAGCGGGTTGAACACCACGATCGGCACGCCACGCTTCGACGCCTCGCGCAGGGTCGACAGCATGCGCGGATGGTTGGTGCCCGGGTTGTGCCCGATGCAGAAGATGGCATCGCAGAGGTCGAAATCCTCCAGCGTCACCGTACCCTTGCCGACGCCGATCGACACCGGCAGGCCGACGCTGGTCGCCTCGTGGCACATGTTCGAGCAGTCGGGAAAATTGTTGGTGCCGTATTCCCGGACGAAGAGCTGGTACAGGAACGCGGCCTCGTTCGACGTCCGGCCCGAAGTGTAGAATTCGACGACGTCGGGGTCGGCATAGCCGCGCAACGTCTCGCCGATACATCGGAACGCGTCGTCCCAGGAGATCGGCAGGTAGCGGTCGGTGGCGCGGTCATAGGCCATCGGATGGGTCAGCCGGCCCTCATCCTCAAGCGCGTAATCCGACCAGGTCCACAGCTCGGCGACGGTGTGGGCGGCGAAAAATTCCGGCGTGGTGCGCTTGCTCGTGGTCTCCCACGACACCGCCTTGGCGCCGTTCTCACAGAACTCGAAGGACGAGGTGTGCTTGGGGTCGGGCCAGGCGCAGCCCGGGCAGTCGAACCCCGCCGGCTGGTTCATCCGCAGCAATGCGCGGGTGTCCTCGGCGATCGCCATCTGGTCCTTGATCGCCCGGGCCACCGCGCCCAGCGCGCCCCAGCCGCCGGCCGGCCCGTCATAGGGTTTGACGCCGGGAACGTCCTGATCCTTGGTCTTGGCCATGGCACTGCTCCTCGAACTCGGGCCGGCTGGCTGCCGACGATCTGCGGTCACGCCCGGGGCATGACGTTCGACGGCCGGGATGCTGCCGGGGCCGCCACGCCGGCCACGGCTGCTTCGGCCTGACGGCCGCTGCCGCGCTCCTGCGCCCAGTATCCCAGCCCGACCATCAGGCCGCCGCCGACCAGGTTGCCGAGCGTGACCCACAGCAGATTATGGACCGCGCCGCCGAAAGTAACAGTGTCGGGATGCTCGCCCAGCAGGGCCAGCGCGAACACGAACATGTTGGCGACCGAATGCTCGAAGCCGCAGGCGACGAAGATGGCGATCGGCCAGAAGATCAGCGCGATCTTGGCCGCGTCGTTCTCGGTGCGGCCGCACATCCAGATGGCCAGGCAGA
>NZ_JBYRFX010000242.1:0-4347 GCF_057815775.1 Inquilinus sp. | reverse complement strand
GGCCCGACCGAGGCGACGATCTGGGCCACGGCGGCCCGGATCGAGGATGCCTCGCCGGATGAACCGTCGATCGGCCGCCCGCTGGCGAATGATCGGGTCCATGTGCTGGACGGCAGCCTGCGTCCGGTGCCGGTGGGTGTGCCCGGAGAGCTGTACATCGCCGGTGCCGGTCTGGCGCGAGGCTATCTCAACCGCCCCGGGCTGACGGCAGAGCGGTTCGTGGCCTGTCCGTACGGGCCCGTGGGCAGCCGCATGTACCGGACGGGTGATCTTGCCCGCTGGCGTCCGGACGGCACCCTGGACTTCCTGGGCCGTGCGGATGAGCAGGTGAAGATCCGCGGCTTCCGGATCGAGCCCGGCGAGATCGAGGCGGCGCTGTCGTCGCATGCGGCGGTGGGTCAGGCAGCGGTGATCGCGCGGGAAGACCAGCCCGGACACAGGCAGCTGGTCGGCTATATCGTGCCCCGCTTCGGCAGTCTTTCCGATCGCGCCGAGGAAGACCGGCGGATCGCCAGCTGGACAACCATCTTCGATTCCTTCGATCAGGACGAGCTCGGGGCGCCCTTGGGCGAGGATTTCGGCGTCTGGAACAGCAGCTACGACGGTACTCCGATCCCGCTCGAGGACATGCAGGAATGGCGTGCCGCCACGGTCGAGCGCATCCTCGCTCTTCAGCCCCGGCGCGTCCTCGAGATCGGCGTCGGAACCGGTCTCATCCTGTCCAAGGTCGCGCCGCATTGTCAGAGCTACTGGGGCACCGACATCTCGGCCCCCGTGGTGGCGACGTTGCGCGGTCAGCTCGCACACGAGCCGGAACTCGCCCGGCGTGTCGAGTTGCGTGTCCAGCCTGCCCATGTGACGGAAGATCTGCCGGCGGGCTTCTTCGACACGATCGTCATCAATTCCGTCGCCCAGTATTTCCCGGATGTGCAGTATCTCGCGGGCGTTATCCGCGATGCCATGGATCTTCTGGTCGCGGGCGGCAGCCTGTTCCTCGGCGATCTCCGGAATCTGCGGCTCCTGCGCTGCCTGGCGACGGCGATAGAATTCGGCAAGGTCTCAGCCACAACCGATATCGACAGACTGCGCCGTGCTGTCGAGAACCGCTTGCTCCAAGAAAAGGAGCTGCTGCTCGATCCAGCGTTCTTCCGGGCTCTGCAGGCCCAATCTGACGACATCGCCGGGGTCGACATCCGGATCAAGCGGGGCCGCTCGATCAATGAGCTGACGCGCTATCGCTATGACGTGGTGCTGCGCAAGACGCCAGCGGCGGTGTTGTCCGTCGCCGAGGTGCCCTGCCTGCACTGGGGGCGGGACCTGTCGAGCCTCGACGACGTTGCCAGCCATCTCGATCGCGAGCGGCCGGCGCGGCTGCGCATCGCCACCGTGCCGAACGGGCGTCTGCTGTCCGAGTTCGGGACGATGCAGGCCTTGCAGGCCGGCGGCAGGCATGCCGGGGCCGGGCGGCCTCTGACATCGACGGCATCCACCTCGGAGGGCCTGGATCCCGAGCGCTTCCACGATCTGGGGGCTCGATACGGTTACGCTGTCGCGGTCACCTGGTCCGCTGCATCCGGCGAAGCCTGCGATGTCCTCATGCTCGATGCCGCCGGGGCTGCACTATCCGTCTTGACGAATCTGTACCTTCCGTCGCGGTCCGTCGGCGCCCTCGACGGCTATGCGAACCACCCCTCTGCCGCGCAGGCGATCGCGTCACTGCCAGCCCAGCTCCGCCAGCATGTTGCCGCATTGCTGCCCGAGCACATGGTCCCGGCCGCCGTCGTCCTCCTCGACGCCCTGCCGCTGACTCCCAATGGCAAGCTCGACCGCCACGCCCTGCCGGCGCCCGACTTCGCCCCGGACAGCTATCGCGCGCCCGAAACGGCCCAAGAGGCCTTCCTCTGCTCCCTCTTCGCCGAGACTCTCGGCCTTGACCGCGTCTCGCCCGACGACAGCTTCTTCGACCTCGGCGGCCATTCCCTGCTCGCCACCCGCCTCGTCTCCCGCCTGCGCGCCGCCCTCGGCCTCGATCTCCCCGTCCGCGCCCTGTTCGACGCCCCCACCCCGGCCGCCCTGGCACTGCGCCTCCACACCGCCGCTGCCGCCGCCCGCATGCCCCTGCGGCCATGGCTCCGCCCCGCCGAGATCCCGCTATCCTTCGCCCAGATGCGGCTGTGGTTCCTCGACCAGCTGGAGGGGCCGGGGCCGAGCTACAACATTCCGCTGGCGCTCCGGCTTGAGGGGGCTTTCGATGCCGATGCGCTGGAGGCGGCGCTTGGTGACGTGGTGGTTCGCCATGAGAGCCTGAGGACGCTGCTGGTCGAGACCGAGGACGGCCCGGTGCAGCACATCCTGGCGGCGGGCGAGGCCCACCCAGTGTTCGAGGTGCAGGCGATCGATCCGGCCGGACTGCCTGCCTCCCTCGGTCAGGCGGCCCGCCATGGCTTCGACCTGGCCGGCGAGCTGCCGCTCCGCGCCAGCCTGTTCAAGCTCGCCGAGCAGGAGCACGTGCTGCTCATCCTGCTGCATCACAGCGCCGGCGACGGCTGGTCGCTGGCGCCGCTCCTGCGCGATCTCGCCCAGGCCTATGCCGCGCGGCTGGCCGGTCGGGCGCCCGACTTCGTGCCGCTGCCGGGGCCGTATGCCGACCACACGCGGTGGCAGCGCGACTGGCTGGGGGAGGAGCAGGACCCCGCCAGCGCCATCGCCGGCCAGATCGGCTACTGGCGGACACAGCTCGCCGGGCTGCCGGCGGCGCTGGCGCTGCCGGCCGACCGGCAGCGGCCGGCGGCGCAGAGCGGCCGCGGGGCGCAGTTCGGCTTCGCCCTCGATGCCGATCTGCACCAGAGGCTGGCCGGCCTGGCGCGGGCGGCCGGGGCCACCCTGTTCATGGTGCTGCAGGCCGGGCTGGCGGCGCTCCTGACCCGCCTCGGCGCCGGCACCGACATCGTGTTGGGCAGCCCGATCGCCGGACGGACCGATGCCGCCCTGGACGACCTCGTCGGCTTCTTCGTCAACACCCTGGTGCTCCGGACCGACACGGCCGGCAACCCGAGCTTCACCGAGCTCCTGGCCCGGGTGCGCGAGGCGGACCTCGCCGCCTACCAGCACCAGGAGGTGCCGTTCGAGCGGCTGGTCGAGATCGTCAACCCGGCCCGCTCGCTGGCCCGCCATCCGCTGTTCCAGGTCATGCTGGTGTTGCAGAACAACGTCGCCCCTGTGATCGACCTGGCCGGTCTGGCGGTGGCGCCGCAGCCGGTCGAGACCGCCACCACCAAGTTCGACCTCTCCCTCAGCCTGGCCGAGGCGCGCGGCCCGGACGGATCGTCCCAGGGGCTCCAGGCCTCTCTCGAATACGCCACCGACCTGTTCGACCATGCGACGGTGGAGCAGATGGCCGGCCGCCTCGTCCGGCTGCTGGAAGCGGTGTCGTCGGATCCTGGTCGCCGGATCGGCAGCATCGAGCTGCTGGAGGCGGAGGAGCGGCAGCGGCTGCTGGTGGAGTGGAACGATACGGCGCAGCCTGTGCCGGAGGTGACATTGCCGGAGCAGCTCGAGGCACAGGTGGCCCGGACCCCGGACGCCACCGCGCTGGTGTTCGAGGACGAGGCCCTCTCCTACGCCGAACTCAACGCCCGGGCGAACCGTCTGTCGCACCGGCTGATCGCCCGTGGCGCCGGGCCCGAGACCGTCGTGGCGCTGGGCCTGCCCCGCTCCCTCGACATGGTGGTCGCGCTGCTGGCGATCCTCAAATCCGGTGCCGCCTACCTGCCGCTCGACCCGGACTATCCCGAGGATCGGCTCGGCTTCATGCTGGAGGACGCCCGGCCGGCGGTGCTGGTCACCACGGCCGGACTGTCCCACCGGCTTGCCACGGATGCGCCGCGACTGCTGCTGGACGACCCGGACGTCCAGGCCGAACTCGGCCACAGCCCGGATACCAACCCCACCGACGCAGACCGGTCCCGGCCCCTCCGGCCCCAGCATCCCGCCTACGTCATCTACACCTCGGGGTCCACCGGTCGGCCGAAGGGTGTCGTCATGTCGGGTGGGCCACTCACCAATCTCATGACATGGCATGCCACCGTGATCCCAGGACAGGCCGGGACGAGGGTCGCGCAGTTCTCGGCGTTGAGCTTCGATGCCTCGGCGCATGAGTTTCTGTCCGCCCTGCTCACAGGAAAGACGTTGTTCGTTCTGGATGCTGAGACACGGCGCAATCCCGCAGAACTGGCCATCTGGCTCGATCAAAATGCCATCGAGGAGCTGTTCGCACCCAATCCGATGCTCAAGGCGCTCTATGAAGCATTGACCGAGCAGCAACGGACACTGCCGTCCTTGCGAGAC
>NZ_JBYRFX010000241.1:0-18669 GCF_057815775.1 Inquilinus sp. | reverse complement strand
TCCGACCTGCAGCTGGTCAACGAGCATGGCGAGATCGTCGAGGGCGACCAGCCGATCAACGAGGCCGCCTTCGTCATCCACGCCGCCATCCACAAGGCGCGGCCGGACGTGATCGCCGCCGCCCACACCCATTCGACCTATGGCAAGGCGTGGTCGACCCTGGGCCGGCCGCTCGACCCGATCACCCAGGATTCCTGCAGCTTCTATGGCGACCAGGGGCTGTACGGCGAATTCCACGGCGTGGTGCTGGAGGCGGAGGAGGGCGACCGCATCGTCAAGGCGCTGGGGACCAAGAAGGCGCTGATCTTGCAGAGCCACGGCTTCCTCACCGCCGGCCCGTCGGTCGAGGCGGCGGCCTGGTGGTACCTGGCGATGGACAACGCCGCCCAGACCCAGCTGCTGGCCGAGGCCGCGGGCAAGCCGATCGTGCTGGACCACGAGACGGCGAAGTTCACCTACGACCGGGTCGGCGGCCCGACCGGCGGCGCCCTCAGCTTCAAGCCGCTGTGGGACTGGATCGTGGCCGCCGAGCCCGACTTGTTGGACTAAGAACCGAGTTGGACGACCGTTCTTCCTTGTTTGTCATTGCCGGGCTTGACCCGGCAATCCAGAGGATGTCGACAGCCTCTGGATGCCCGGATCAAGTCCGGGCATGACAGAAAATAAGGAAAATCGGCCTTCATTCTATCAAAGCCAACGAAAGGCCTCCCCCATGACCATCGAGATCATCGGCATGATCTGGGCCCGGCCGACCTCGGACCTGGAGACGATCCCGGGCCCGGCGGTGCAGCCGGAGTTCATCTCCCGGATCACCCGGCTGCATGAGGCGGCGGGCTTCGACCGTGTCCTGGCCGGCTACTGGACCAACGCGGCCGACAGCTTCCTGGTGGCGGCCCATGCCGGCGCCGCGGCGCCGCAGATCAAGCTGCTGCTGGCCCACCGCCCCGGCTTCGTGGCGCCCACCCTGGCGGCGCGCAAGCTGGCGACGCTGGACCAGCTGCTCGGCGGCCGGCTGGCGCTGCATGTCATCTCCGGCGGCGATGATGAGGACAAGCGCCGCGACGGCGACTACGCCGACCACGACGCGCGCTACCACCGCACCGACGAGTATGTCGGGATCCTGCGCAAGGTGTGGACCAGCCAAGGGGGGCCGGTCAGCCATTACGGCGAACACTACCGTTTCGACAATGCGGTGTCGGATGTGGCGCCGGCGCAGTCGCCGCATCTGCCGATCTTCTTCGGTGGTGCCTCGGATGTCGCGATCGAGGTCGCCGGCCGGCATGCCGATGTCTATGCCTTCTTCGGCGAGCCGCTGGCCGATGCGCAGGCGCTGATCGACCGGGTGCGCGCCTCGGCGGCGCGGCATAACAGGGAGATCGGCTTCAGCTGGTCGAACCGCCCGATCCTCGGCCGCACCGAGAAGGAGGCGTGGGAGAAGGCGCACCATCTGCTGGAGCGGGCAACCGCGTACAAGCAGAGTGCGGCGGAGAAGACGCTGATCGCCTCGTCCCAGGCCGTCAACGCCCAGCGGCTGGTCGCCCTGGCCCGGCGCGGCGAGGTGCTGGACGAGCGGCTGTGGACGCCGATGGCACAGGTGCTGGGCGGCCGCGGCAACTCGACCGCGCTGGTCGGCACGCCGGAACAGGTGGCGCGGGCGATGCTGCGCTATCGCGACATCGGCGTGTCCCGCTACATCCTGCGCGGCTGGGACCCGCTGCCCGACATCGCCGAATACGGGCGCGAGCTGATCCCGCCGGTGAAGGATCTGGCGGCGAATGAGGGCCGGACCGTGGTTCCCCTGGCGCGGCGGGCATGATGGGCGGACCCGGTTTCAGCCGCCGCGACCTGTCGCGCCTCGCCCTCGGCCTGCCGCTGGCGCTGCTGGCCCGCCCCGGCCGGGCGCAATCGGACGTAGGGTCGGCGCAGGCCGCGCTGCGGATCGGCGACCAGCATTCCGGCAACCGCTCGGTGCTGGAGGCATCGGGCCAGACCCGGGGCGTGCCCTATGCCATCGACTGGAGCCAGTTCCCGGCGGCGCAGCCGATGCTGGAGGCGCTGAACGCCGGCGCGCTCGATGTCGGCATGATGGGCGACCTGTCCTTCTTCACCGTGTTCGCGGCCGGGGCGCCGCTGCGCGCCATCGGCGCCTATCGCACCGACCCGCGGACCCAGGCGATCCTGGTGCCGGCGGGGTCGACGATCCAGTCGGTGCAGGACTTGAAGGGCCGGCGGATCGCCGGCACCCGCGCCGGCTGGGGCCAGTTCCTGATCCTGGCGACGCTGAAGCAGGCCGGCATCGACCCGTCGGAGGTCGAGATCGTGCTGCTGTCGCCGCCGGAGGCACGGTCGGCGCTGGCGGCCGGCGCGGTCGACGCCTGGGCGGTGTGGGACCCCTATGTCTCGCAGGAGATCCTGGAGCGCGGCGCCCGCATCCTGTCCGACGGCCGCGGCCTGAGCCCGACCATCACCTTCGTCGCCGCCCATGTCGACGCCATCGCCGCCAAGCACGCCCAGTTGCAGGACCTGCTCGGGCGGCTCGCCACCGGCCAGCGCTGGGTGCGCGACCATGTCGACGACTATGCCCGGATCTACACCGACCTCTCGAAGATCCCGGAGCCGGTGCTGCGGCGGTCGATCGCGGCCGGGCAGTCCAGCTTCATCCCGCTCGACGACGCGGTGATCGCCGAGCTGCAGCGGGCGGCGGACCTGACGGTGGAATTCGGCATCCTGCGCGACCGGGTCGACGTCGCCAGCACCATCGACCGCAGCTTCGCTTCGGTCTGATCTCCGTCCGGGGGGACGGGGGAGGGGAGGAAGGCCCGGCCGGGTGCGGGCCCGGCCGGGCCTTTCTTATGGGGCGACGGTCCGGATCTCGGGCGGCGCGGCGGTTGCGAACGGTGGCGCGGCGGGCGGTGCTTCGGCGAAGGCGGCCTGGAAGGCGGTGAAGGATCGTTCGATCTCGGCCCCTGCGATACCGCGGGTGATGAACACCAGCCGCGAGCGCCGGTCCGCATCCGGCCAAGCGTCGAGATGGGTCGGCGCGTGCACGATGTGCTGCACCCCCTGGACCACCACGGGGGTGTCGACCCCGGTGACGTTCAGCAGCCCCTTCACCCGCAGCACGTCGTCGCCGCGGCTGTGCAGCAGCAGGGTCAGCCACAGGCCGAACACGGTCCAGTCGACCCGATCCTCGACCTCCAGCACGAAGGCCGTGATGGTCCGGTCGTGGCGGTTGACGTCGTGCTCATGGCGGTGCCAGGCGGCGCTGCCGGTCCAGCGCGCCAGGTCGAACCAGCGGCGGATCTCGGCCGGCTTGGTCGCCGGGTCGAAGGCATCGCTGCCGATCAGGATCTCCGCTGCCGGCGGCGCGTTGGCCGACCGCCACAGCGGCGCCGCCGGGTTCAGGGCGGTCAGCCGCGCCTCCAGCACCGCCACCGCCTCCGGCGCCGCCAGGTCGGTCTTGGTCAGCAGGATGCGGTCGGCCACCGCCGCCTGCTTCGCCGCCTCCGGCTGCCGGTCCAGCTGCACGGCACCGTTCACGGCATCGACCGTGGTCACCACGTTGCCCAGCCGGAAATGATGCCGGATCACCGGTTCGCTCATGACCGTCGCCAGCACCGGGATCGGGTCGGCCAGGCCGGTGGTCTCGACGATCAGCCGGCCGAAGGCAGGGATGGTCCCGGCCTCGCGCCGGTCGTACAGGCTGCGGATGGCGCGGCCCAGGTCGCCGCGGATGGTGCAGCAGATGCAGCCGCTCTGCATCAGCACGACGTCCTCGTCCACCCTCTGCAGCAGGTGATGGTCCAGCCCGACCTCGCCGAATTCGTTGATCAGCACGGCACAGCCGGCGAAGGCCGGGTCATCCAGGATATGGCGCAGCAGCGTGGTCTTGCCGCTGCCCAGGAAGCCGGTCAGCACGTTGACAGGAATCGGGGGGACAGGAATCGGGGGGACCGGGATCGGCTCGCTCATCGCCCGCCCGCCGGCGCGATGCGATCCAGCAGGGCGGGGTCCAGCGGGTCGATCCGATGGCCCAGCATGCGGGAAGCCGCCTCCCACACCGCCGGCAGCGCGTCGACGATTTCATGCTTGCCGGTGGCGCTGCTCAGCACGAAGGCGCTGCCCTGCCAGTCGTCCAGCCGCAGCCGGTACAGGGCCAGGATGCGGTTGGCCGCGGCGGCGCGGCGCAGGCGCTCGGCCCGCCGGGTCCGGGTGGCGCCGAACACCTCCGGCCGGCCCGACTCCGCCGTCCAATGCTCCTCGCCGCCCAGCACGCCGCAGACGCCGCACATGGCGATCGCCTCCCTGCTATTTCTGCCGCGGGTTCCGCCGCGCAAAATCGTCGGCCATCTCGTCCATGGTGACGAAGCGCACGCCGGGGTGCTTGCTCATATGGGCGAACAGCCGCTCCAGCATCAGCAGCACCTGGGGCCGGCCGGCGACGTCCGGGTGGATCGTGATCGGGAACACGGCATAGTCGTATTCGCGATAGACCCAGTCGAACTGGTCGCGCCACATCTCCTCGATCTGCCGCGGGTTGACGAAGCCGTGGCTGTTCGGCGCCTTCTTGATGAACATCATCGGCGGCAGGTCGTCGAGATACCAGCTGGCCGGGATCTCGATCAGGTCGGTCTCGACGCCGCGCTGCAGCGGCACCATCCAGTCGGCCGGCCTCTTCTCATAGTCGATCTTGGTCCAGCGGTCGCCGACCCGGACGTAATAGGGCTCGAAATCCTTGTGCATCAGCGAGTGGTCGTACTTGATGCCCTTCTTCAGCAGCAGCTCGTTGCTGACCGGGCTGAACTCCCACCACGGCGCGACATAGCCGGTCGGCCGGCGGCCGGACAGCTGCGTCACCAGCTCGATGCACTTGTCGAGCACCTCCTCCTCCTGCGCGGGGGTCATGGCGATCGGGTTCTCATGGCTGTAGCCATGGATGCCGATCTCATGCCCGGCGGCGGCCACCGCCCCCATCTGATCGGGGAAGGTCTCGATCGAATGGCCGGGGATGAACCAGGTGGTCTTGATGCCGAAGCGCTCGAACAGAGTCAGCAGGCGCGGGCTGCCGACCTCGCCGGCGAACAGGCCGCGCGAGATGTCGTCGGGCGAATCCTCGCCGCCATAGGAGCCGAGCCAGCCGGCCACCGCGTCGACATCGACGCCGAAGCCGCACAGGATGTCCTTTGCCATCGGGCTCTCCTTGCCGGGCCGGCCGCCGCCGGCGGTTGAAGACGGTCAGACGCGCTGGTCGATGCCCGCGGCCTCGGCCGCCAGCCCCGCGGCCAGCAGCCGGGATTCGGCCCCGGCCGGCGCCGACAGCAGCAGGCTGGTCGGCAGGCCGCGCCCGTCCAGGCCGCTCGGCAGCGCCAGGCCGCACAAATCCAGGACATTGCCGAGGATGGTGTTGCGCAGCGTCCGCCGGTTGGTGCGGTGGAACAGGTCGACATCGGCCTCCAGCGCCGCGATCTCCGGCGCCGCATGGGCCACGGTCGGCATCGCCAGCAGGGCGCCGTCCAGTGCGGCCACCATCGCCGGCCGCAGCCGCTGCCGCATCGACTGGATCGCCAGCAGATCCTGCGCCGACATGCGCTTGCCGTTGGTGATGCGCGAGACGACGCGGATATCGACCCGCGCCGCATCCGGCCCTTCGATCAGCTCGCGGTGCAGGGCATAGGCCTCGGCCGCGGTCAGCGATCCATGCGCGGCGCCGACCGACTGCACCTCGTCCAGGATGGCGATCCGCCGACGCTCGATCCGCGCGCCGCCGGCGGCCAGGGTGGCCAAAGCGCGCTCGAAATTGGCGACGACGCCGTCCTCGGCCTCGTCGAACACGACATTCTCCGGCACCAGGATGCGCAGGGCGGACAGGTCGATGCGCCGAATGTCGGTGGCGACCGCGCCGCGGAGGGCGGCGTCGAGCAGGATGCAGTCCTCGACCGTCCGGGCCAGCGGCCCGACCGAATCCAGGGTCTGGGACAGCGGGAACACGCCCGTCTTGTCGATCCGGCCTTCCGAGGTCTTCAGCCCGACCAGGCCGTTGAAGGCGGCGGGGATGCGGACGGAGCCGCCGGTGTCTGTGCCGATGGCACAGGGCGCCAGGCCACGGGCCACGGCGACAGCGGAGCCGGAGGACGACCCGCCCGGCGCCCGCGGCGTCGCCGCGTCGAACGGATTGACCGGTGTGCCGTAATGCGGGTTCAGCCCCAGGCCGGAATAGGCGAATTCGCTGAGATTAACCTTGCCCAGGCTGACCATGCCGGCCTGGGCCAGGCTGTGCGCGATCGGCGCGTCGGCCTTGGCCGGCGGCGCGTGGCGCAGCACCTCGGCCCCGGCGGTGGTGGTGGTGCCGGCCAAATCGACCAGGTCCTTCCAGGCGATCGGCACGCCGTCCAGCGGGCCCAGCGGCCGGCCGGCGCGATAGCGCTGCGCGCTCGCCGCCGCCTCGGCCCGGGCGCGATCCGCGGTCAGGGTCAGGAAGATCGCCTGGTCGGGGCAGCTGCGGATGCGGTCGAGGAAGAAGTCGGTCGCGGCGACAGGGTCGACCTCGCCGGCGAGATAGAGCCGGCCGATGGCGGCGGCGGAGAGCTCGGAAAGGCGTTCGACGGTCACGGCGATGCTGATCCCGCGGCCCCGGTCCCCATCGCCCCGGCGGGCCGCCGGCCGGGTGCGATCCCGCACTCGACCAGCCGCCAGCCGGTTTGTCGATATGGCTTTTGCTCAGGTCTGATGTTTTTGGCGGCGACTTCGCCGGTGACGCCGATCAGAGACCGTTCGAGACTGTGCCTGGCGTGAGTCGAATGGTGGTGGTTTCGAGAACCGGCGCGCAGCGGACGTTTGGTCCGTGAGCACCGGAAGCGCAGAAACCGCCATCAGGCGGCCGCGACAGGTGCAGGATCGAGCGGTCTCAGGGCCGCTCCTCCAGCCCGCACCATTCGGCGACGAACAGGGCCAGCACTTCGGCCACCTGCATCATGCTGTCGATCGATACCCATTCGTCGATGCCGTGATAGCCGCCGCCGATGGCGCCGTAGCAGGTCGCCGGCACCTTGCCGTACAGCTCGAAGAACCGGGCATCGGTGGTGGCGGTCGACGCCATGGTCTCGATCGGCGCACCGGCGATGCGCTGATGCGCCGCCGACAGCGTGGTCATCAAGGGCGTGTCCGTCGCCATGACGCAGCCTTCGGCCTGGAAGCCGCGGTATTCGATCGCCACCCGCGCGCCCTTCAATTCGCGCCGGGTGCGCACCGCCTCGTCGATCCGGCCTTCCAGCGCCGCCTTCACCGCCGACAGGGTCATGCCGGGATAGAAGCCGACCCGGATGTCGACCGCGGCGGTGCAGGGCACGCTCGAGGTCCAGTCGCCGCCCTCGATCCTGCCGAGGTTGAAGTTCACGGGGTGGGCATGGTCGCGGTACAGCGCGTGGCGATGCGCCGGCTCGTTCCACTCCGCCTCCAGCCCGCGCAGGGCGTCGAACAGCGAATAGGCCGCCTCGATCGCGTTGATGCCGGCGGAGGTGTCCAGCACATGCGCCGGCTTGCCGGTGATCCGCACGGTCAGCCACATCACGCCGAGCTGGCCGATCATCAGGCTCTGGTTGAACGGCTCCGGGATCACCGCGGCATCGGCCTTGTAGCCGCGGGCCAGGCAGGACAGGGCGCCGTTGCCGGTGCACTCCTCCTCGATCACCGATTGCAGGAACACCGACGCCGCCGGCTGCAGCCCCAGCGCCCGCAGCGCGTGGATGGCCGTGCAATAGGCGGCGATGCCGGATTTCATGTCGCCGGCGCCGCGGCCATAGACCCGGCCGTCGCGGATCGTCGGCTGGAACGGCGGGGTGGTCCACAGGCTCTCCGGCCCGGTCGGCACCACGTCGATATGGCCGTTCAGGATCAGCGACCGGCCCCTGGGCTCGCGCGGCGTGTGGATGCCGACGACATTCTCACGCCCGGCATAGGAGTCGAGCACGGTCGGCGAGAAGCCGGGCAGGGTGCGGATCTCCTCCAGGTCCGGCTCGAACCGGTCGATCGCCAGGTCCAGCGACCGGAACTCTTTCTCGATCCGGTCCTGGGCACCCTTCTCCTGCCCCAGCAGGCTGCCCTCGGCGACGATGTCGCTGAGAAAGGCGATGGTGTCCTCGCGCCGGTCGGCCACCGCGGCGCGGATCTGGCCCAGCAGCGCGTCATCGATCGTCATTCGTCCGTCTCCTCGATCCCGTCCGCCAGGGTGTCGAACGCCCGGCCGTCGGCCAGGAAGATCCGCTCCGTATCCTGCCACCGCAACCCCGAAGCGGCGTAGAAGCGCTGGGCGCCGTCATTGCCTGATTCGACCGACAGGCGCAGGTGGGTCGCGCCCTGCGCCCGCCCATCCGCCGCTGCCGCGGCTAGCAGGCGGCGGCCCAGCCCGGTGCCGCGCTCCGACGGCGCGACGTAGAGATCCTGGACATAGATGCCGGGCTCACCACGGAAGGTCGAGAAGGCGGGGAACCACAGGCAGACCCCGACCGGCCCGCCCGCGCGCTCGGCCACCAGCCCGCGAAAGGCCGGGGCGGCACCGAAGCCATGCCGGCGCAGATCATCCGGCGTGCTGTGCAACTTGTCCTCGAAGCCCAGCCCATGAGCCAGGGCGCGCAGCATGGCGTGGATCGCCTCGGCATCCGACGCTGTCGCAGGGCGGATGATGGCCATATCAGTCATCGTCAGAACGCCACCCGGTCGCCGCCCTTCAGCGCCAGCATGTGCCGGGCCTCGGCCGGCGTCGCCACCTCCAGCGACAGCGCCTCCAGGATGGTGCGGATGCGGCGGACCTGGTCGGCGTTCGACTTCGCCAACTCGCCGCGGCCGAGATACAGGCTGTCCTCCAGCCCGACCCGGACATTGCCGCCCAGGATCGCCGACATCGTCACCAGCGGCATCTGGTGCCGGCCGGCGCCGAGCACGGAGAAGTGGTAATCGGCGCCGAACAGCCGGTCCGCCGTGGTCTTCATGTGGATCAGGTTTTCCGGATCCGGCCCGATGCCGCCGAGAACGCCGAGCACGAACTGGACAAACAGCGGCCCTTCGACCAGCCCGCGGTCGCGGAAATGGGCCAGGGTGTAGAGGTGCCCGACATCGTAGCACTCGAACTCGAACCGGGTGCCGTGGTCGCGGCCCAGGCGCTGCAGGATGAATTCGATGTCCTTGAAGGTGTTGCGGAAGATCGCATCGCGCGACGCCTCCAGCAGCTTCGGCTCCCAGTCATGCTTGAAGCTCGGGATGCGGTCGAGCGCGGGATAGGTGCCGAAGTTCATCGACCCCATGTTCAGCGAGCACATCTCGGGTTCGGCCCGGAAGGCGGCGGCCAGCCGGTCCTCCAGGGTCATCACGGCGCTGCCGCCGGTGGTGATGTTGATCACCGCGTCGGTCGCCTGGCGGATCCGCGGCAGGAACTGCAGGAACAGCTCCGGGTCGGGCGACGGCCGCCCGTCCTTGGGGTCGCGGGCGTGCAGATGCAGGATCGACGCCCCGGCCTCCGCCGCCGCGATCGCCTCGGCCGCGATCTCGTCCGGGGTGCAGGGCAGGTACGGGCTCATCGACGGGGTGTGGATCGACCCGGTGACGGCGCAGGTGATGATGACCTTCCGCTGGCTCATCGTGTCGTCCTCACGCCGCGACGGGCAGGTTCAGCTCGGCCGCCAGGGCGTCGAGCGTGTCGGTCAGGATCGCCATGATCTCGTCGATCTGTGCCGGGGTGACGATCATCGGCGGGCAGACCAGGAAATGGTCGCCTTCGGTGCCGCCGCGGGTGCGGCGGGAATAGATGATGAGGCCGCGCGCATAGGCCAGCTCGACCACCCGGTCATAGGCGTTCAGATGCTTCGGCAGCACCTGCATGGTGTCGCGGTCGGCCACCAGCTCCGCCGCCAGCAGCAGGCCCTTGCCGCGGACATCGCCGATGAAGGGATAGCGGTCCATCAGCCCGGTCAGCCGGGCCTTCAGCAGGTTGCCCATCCGCGCCGCATTGCCGACCAGATCCAGCCGCTCGATTTCGCCCAGCACGGCCAGGCCGGCGGCGCAGGCCAGCGGGTTGCCGGCATAGGTATAGCCGTGCAGGAAGCCGCCGGCCGACAGCACCGGCTGCACCATCCGGTCCGGCGCCACCATGGCGCCGAGGGGCACGTAGCCGGAGCCGAAGCCCTTGGACAGGGCGATCAGGTCGGGCTTGGCCGGCCAATGGTCGGCGGCCAGGAACTTGCCGGTGCGGCCGGCACCGCTCATCACCTCGTCATAGATCAGGATCACGCCGTGCCGGTCGCAGATCTCGCGCACCCGGCCGTAATAACTGTCCGGCGCCACCAGCGCCCCGGTCGAGGCGCCGCCCACCGGCTCCATGATGAAGGCCAGCACGCTGTCCGGCCCCTGGCGCTGGATCTCGGCCTCCAGCATGTCGGCGTAGCGCAGGCCGCGCTGCTCCATGGTCAGGTCATCGCGGTCGAGATAGGCGGTCGGCGCCGGAATCTTCGGCATCTCCTGCATCATCGGCGCGAACGGCGCCGACAGGGCGGTGTAGCCGGTGACGGCCAGCGCCCCCAGCGTGCTGCCGTGATAGGCGGGGAAGCGCGAGATCACCTTGGTGCGCGTGGCCTGGCCGATGGCGACGGCGTATTGCCGGGCCATCTTCAGGCAGGATTCCACCGCCTCCGACCCGCCCGACACGAAGAACACCTTGTCCATGCCCGGCCAGGTGTATTCGACCGTCTTCGCCGCCAGCGCCTCCGACGCCTCGTTCTCGAAATGCAGGCGGTAGGCGAAGGTCGCCTTTTCCATCTGCCGGCGCATCGCCTCCAGCACCACCGGGTTGCCATGGCCGATGTTCACGACCATGGCGCCGCTGGACCCGTCGATGAAGCGGCGGTCGTCCTGCGCCCAGATGTAGATGCCCTCGGCCCGGTCGACCAGCGGCCGGCGCTGGCGGGTCTGGTAGAACAGGTGGGACGGGGCGCCGTTCGACCCCAGCCCCCGGTGCTCGCTGGTCATGGTGGATTCTCCTCGGTCCCC
The DNA here is from genome assembly GCF_057815775.1 of Inquilinus sp. Classification (NCBI taxonomy): domain Bacteria; kingdom Pseudomonadati; phylum Pseudomonadota; class Alphaproteobacteria; order Rhodospirillales; family Rhodospirillaceae; genus Inquilinus; species Inquilinus sp. The sequence continues at coordinate 7,635 of NZ_JBYRFX010000241.1, read as the reverse complement.
GCGCGGCCGATAAGGCGGCCAGGGGTGTCAGCGTGGGTGTCAGCGTTGCAGGTAGCGGTCGAGCACATTGGCGGTGACGCGGGCGACCATCGGGTCCTGCCGCAGCAGGCCTGCCACCCATTCGCAGCTGCCGGCGTGGAACACCTCGCCCGCGCCGCGCCGGAAATTGACGATCATGCCGCAGCCGCGCTTGACCCGGTCGATCGCCGCGGCGTCGGTGGCGCCGACCAGCGTCTCCGCCGCGAAGCGGGCATCGGCGTCGCCGAGATAGCGGTCCCCGGCCGGGACGTCGGCGTTTTCCTCGATCAGTGAGGACAGGCCCAGCGCCAGGATCTGCATCCCCTCGGGCGCGCCGCCCTCGCCGGTCGCCTCGGGCAGGCCGTTGCGGATGACGTAATCGACGCCGTCGACCTCGTAGCCGAAGATCTGGGCGTCGGCGCCCAGCACGTCGCCGTAATACAGGCCGGTGCCGGCGAAGGCCCAGTGCTCCGGCCGGTAGATTGGGAAGCCGCGGGCGCCGCGCGGGGCGCAGCCGCCCCAGCCGGCATACAGGCCGCGGGTGGCGTTCAGGCCGAAGGTCTGCGCGCCGGGGCGCCCGACCTCCGGCGCCTCCCACGACGTGCTGGTGCGGGCCTGGCCGGCGGTGCCGTACAGCGGGTCCTCGGCCCGGGCGCGGTATTTGTAGCAGACCTGCCGGCGGCCATTCTCCTCCAGCCGGGTCTGCCACATGAAGTTGCCGGCGAAGCGGGCGGCGCGGCCGCCGCGGTCGACATAACCGTCGATCGCGTCGCGCATCTCCCAGGTCCAGTATTCGTCATGGCCGACGCAGACGACGCAGTCGTAGCCGTCCAGGATCGCCGGGTCGAAATGCAGCTCATGCTGGCTGGCCAGGTCGACGGCATAGCCGGCGGCCTCGGCCCAGCGGAAGAAATGGCTGTCGTAGCTGGCCCAGCCGGAGGAGGCGTATTTCTTGCTGTGGCCGGTGGCGAAGGCCCATTCCATATGCGGATAGCGCGGCGACGTCGCCAGCGGCAGGGTGATCCGCAGCGGCACCCGCGGCGCTTCCGGCGACAGCACCGTGAAGCCGCGGGCCCAGGGCCGGTCCAGGCTGACCGCCGGCGCGTACTGGTCGCGGCCGGGTCCGGTGATGCCCTGGTAGTGGTTCGACCCGCCCCAGGTGTTGTAGGCGGTCCAGCTGCCGGTCGCGGCGATCTGCAGGATCCGCCCCGGCCGGCGCCCGGCCTGGGGCCGCAGGATGAACAGGTGATGGCCGTGGATCGGGCCGCGCGGCCCGTCGGCAAGCAGGGTGATGCGATAGGCCCCGGACGGCCAGTCCGCCGGGATCGGGAAGCTGTGGCTGGCCTGCCAGAAGCAGCCCGTCACCGAGCACTGGTCCGGCGTGTCCTGCCAGCGCGCGGCCAGGCCGTCCTGCACCAGCACCGTCTCGACCCGGGCGCCGTCGCGCGCCACCTCCAGCCGATAGCGCGGCACGGTGCTGCTGACCATCAGCGTGACCGTGTCGCCGGCGGCGTAGGACAGGCGATCGGTGTAGGCCCAGATCTCGCCGGCCGCGCCATCCATGCCGGGCTGTTCGTAGTAATGGCCCAGCACCGCCTCGCGCCGCTGCTCGGGCGTCAGGCCGAAATCGGGGAAGACCTCCGTTGCCATCGCCGTCATGCCCCCAGGTACTTGCGCAGGAAGGCGCGGGTGCGCTCGTGCTTCGGCGCGCGGAACATCTCGGCCGGCGGCCCGTCCTCGACCACCACGCCCTGGTCCATCAGCACGATGCGGTCGGCGACGTCGCCGGCGAAGCGCATCTCATGGGTCACGATGATCATGGTCATGTGCTCCTCCGCCAGCCGCTTCATCACCAGGTTGACCTCGTCCACCAACTCGGGGTCCAGGGCGGATGTCGCCTCGTCGAACAGCATCACCTTGGGCTCCATCGCCAATGCCCGGGCGATGGCGACGCGCTGCTTCTGGCCGCCGGACAGGCGCGAGGGATAGGCGTCGATCTGCGGCAGCAGCCCGACCTTGGCCAGCTGCGCCTCGGCCAGGCTGCGGGCCGCGGCCCGGCCCAGGCCGCGCAGCTTCATCGGCGCCAGGGTGATGTTCTCCAGCACCGTCAGGTGCGGGAACAGGTTGAAGTGCTGGAACACCATGCCCATCCGCTGGCGCACGGCGTTGATGTGGCGTTCGAAGGCGTGGCCGGACAACGGCGCGTTGACCTGGGTGCCGTCCAGCCAGACCTCGCCCTCATCCAGCGTTTCCAGGTGGTTGATCGACCGCAGCAGCGTGCTCTTGCCCGACCCGCTCGGGCCGATGACGGCGACGATCTGGCCAGTCTCGACCGACAAATCGATGCCCTTCAGCACCTCCACCGCGCCGTAGCGCTTGTGCGCGTTGGTGACCCGGATCATCGGGCGGCTGGTTCCGGTGTCCGTCATCGCGTGGCCTCGACCTTGCGTTCGACCAGGCGCAGACCCCATTCCAGGATGGTGTTGAGCCCGTAATAAATGGCGGCGGCCGTGATGTAGAACTCGAACGGCCGGAAGCTGTCGCTGATCGCGTATTGCGCGGCATGGACCAGCTCGGCGACGCCGATCACCGAGACGATGGCGGAGTCCTTCAGCAGCGCGATCATGTTGTTGCCCAAAGGCGGCGCCACCGCGCGCAGCGCCTGGGGCAGGATCACCCAGCGGAAGGTCTGGGCCCGGCTGAAGCCCAGGCTGCGGGCGCCGTCATCCTGGCCGCGATCGACCGCGACGATGCCGGCGCGGATCACGTCGGCGTTGTAGACGGCGAAGTGCAGGCCCAGGCCGATCACGCCGGCGGCGAAGGCCGGGATGTCGATGCCGACCTGCACCAGCCCGAAATAGATCAGGAACAGCTGCAGCAGCAGCGGCGTCCCCATGAACAGCCAGACGACGAAGCGCACGGGGATTTGCACGAACCAGCGGCCGCGCAGCACGGCCACGGCGAAGCCGATGCCGCAGAGGAAGCTGAGGATCCCGGCGGCGACGGTCAGCGCGACCGTCCACAGCGCGCCTTGCCACAGCATTTCGGCATAGTCGGGGACGACGCTGAAATCGAGGCCCTGCATCTCAGATCTCCGCCCTCATTCGATCGCGAATTTGCGGTCGAGCAGGTCGACCAGCCGGACCATGGCGGTGATGATGACGATGTAGAGCACCGCCGCGATCGCGAACATCTCGAACGGCTTGTAGGTCGACCCGATGTAGCGCTGGGCGGTGTAGGTCAGCTCGACCACCGAGATGGCGGAGACCAGGGCCGAGCCCTTGACCAGCCCGACCGCATTGACGCCCAGCGGCCGGATCATCAGCCGCGCCGCCTGCGGCAGCACGACGGAGAGCGTGGCCTGCCGGCGCGACAGGCCGAGGCAGCGCGCGGCCTCCGCCTGGCCGCGCTCCACCGCCAGCATGGCGCCGCGGATCGATTCGGTCATGTAGGCGCCGATGTTCAGCCCCAGCCCAATCACCCCGGCCGCGAACGGGTCGAGGTTGATGCCGATCTGCGGCCCGCCGAAGTACAGGATGAACAGCTGGATCAGGCAGGGCGTGCCGCGGAACAGGCTGACATAGGCGGTGCCGATGGCCCGCAGCGGCCAGGACCGCGACAGCCGCGCCGCCGCCGCCAGCCCGGCCATCGCCAGGCCCAGCAGCAGCGACAGCACCGAGATCTGCACCGTGACCCAGGCCGCCTCCAGGAAGAAGGGGAAGACCCGGACGATCAGGCCGAAATCCATGAGGGCCCTCCCGCTCTCATCGCGCCAGGGTCAGCGGATATCGGTGCCGATCCATTGCAGCGAGATCTTGGCGTAGGTGCCGTCCGCCATCATGTCGTCCAGCGCCTTCTGCATCGCCGCCTGCAGCTCCGGGTTGCCCTTGCGGATGGCGATGCCGATGGCGACCGCGCCGCCCTCGATGTCGGGCGTGCTCAGCTGGCGGATCTTCTCGCCATCCTTCTCGATGGCGACGCGCACCGGGATATTGTCGTTGACGATGGCGTCGACCCGGCCGGCCTTCAGCTCCAGCATCAGCTCGGGCAGGCCCTTGTAGGTGCGGATCGACCAGTCCTCCTGCGCCCGGGCCCATTTCTCGTGGGTCTCGCCCAGGGTGACGCCGATGGTCTTGCCCTTCAGGTCGTCCAGCGACTGCACGGCGGAGCCGTCGAGCACGAAGACGCCGCGGCCGGCGTGGTAGTAGGGGCCGACGAAATCGACCACTTCCTTGCGCTTGTCGGTGATGGTCACGCTGCCGACCACGGTGTCGAACTTGCCGGCCAGCAACCCGGCGATGATGCCGTCGAAGGCGGTGGTGACGATCTCGCTCTGCACGCCGAGGCGCTTGGCGATCTCCGCGCCGATCGCGGCGTCGAAGCCGACCACCTGGTTCTGCTCGTTGACGAAGTTGAACGGCGGGTAGGCGCCCGACATGGCGATGCGGATCTTGCCCGCTTCCTTGATCGTGGCGAGGTCGTCGGCCTGCGCCGCGGCCGGCGCCAGCGCGGCCAGGGCGAGCACGCCCGCAGCCAGAATCCCGGCGAGAAAATTCCTCATGATCTGTGCCCTCTCCTGCCTGAAGCCCCTCGGTTCCGTCTGGCCCAACCGGCCGCGGATCCGTTCGGGCAGGAGTCTTGTCTCGGCCCGGATATTCTGCAAATAGATAGTGGGAATTACGATCATAGATCTGAAGAATGCCGAGACCGTCGGTCGACCGCTGGGTGTGGGAGCTGGACTGGAACCTGCTGCGCACCTTCATGGTGATCGTGGAGGAGGGCGGCATCACCGCCGCCGCCGACCGGCTGGGGCTGAAGCAGCCCAGCGTCAGCAACGCGCTGCGGCGGCTGGAGGATCGGCTGGGCCGCAAGGTGATCGAACGCCGGCCCAACCCGTTCCGGCCGACCCGGCTCGGCCAGCTGCTGTATGAGGAATGCGTCGGCCTCTTCGGCACCGTCTCGCGGCTGCCGACCCTGCTGCGCGACGCGGCGGACGAGATTGCCGGCCATGTCACCATCGCCGTGGCCAGCCATGTCGTGTCGCCGCTGTTCGACGACGTGCTGGCGGATTTCCACCAGCGCCACCCCAAGGTGACCTTCCGCATCGCCGTCTCTTCCAGCCGCGAGGTGGCGACGGCGCTGCTGCAGCGCCGCGCCTCCTTCGGCCTGTGCCTGATGCACCGGCCGCAGCCGCGGCTCGACCAGCAGGTGATGTACCGGGAATTCTTCGGCTTCTTCTGCGGGCCGCGGCACCGGCTGTTCGGGCGGCCGGACCTGACCCTGGCGGACCTGGCCGGCGAGACCTCGGTGTCGTTCCAGACCGACCACCCCTCCGACGTGCTGCGCGGCGTCGCGGTGCTGCGCGCCCAGGCCCAGCTGGACGAGGAGATCGTCGGCATGTCGTCGAGCCTGGAGGAGGTGCGGCGGATGATCGTCGCCGGGCTCGGCATCGGCTCGCTGCCGCTGCATGTCGCCCGCCGCGACGTGGCCGACGGGCTGCTGTGGCGCCTGCCGCCGCATGACGACCCGCCGGCGGTCGACGTGCATCTCGTCACCAACCCCTCGGCGGCGCTGAACCGGGCCGAACGCGGGCTGCTGGCGCTGCTGCGCGAACGCATCGCCGCGACCCCGCTGGTGGACCGCACCTACGCCGCCTGACCGCCCTGCGCCGAAGCGGCTTTACAGCCCGCCGGGCAGGTGGGACAGAAGCGGGACCCGCCGCCGCCGATGGATCCCAGGATGACCCGCCCTGCCCGTGACTTCGGCCTGGTCTGCGGCACATTGCCGACCGGGGAGCTGAACGCCATCACCGATGTGCCTGGGCTGGAGGTCGGCCACCTGACCCTGCACACCGGCGCGGTGCTGACCGGCGTCACCGCCATCCTGCCGCACACCGGCAACCTCTATCGCAGCAAGCCCCGCGCCGCGGTCGAGATCATCAACGGCTTCGGCAAGAGCACCGGCCTGATGCAGGTGGCAGAGCTGGGGACGGTGGAGACGCCGATCCTGCTGACCAACACCTTCGCCGTCGGCACCTGCGCCAACGCGCTGGTCCGCGCCGCGATCGCGGCCAACCCCGACATCGGGCGCGAGACCGCGACGGTCAATCCGGTGGTGCTGGAATGCAATGACGGCTTCCTCTCGGACATCCAGGCGATGGCGGTGACCGAGCTCGATGCCTTCGAAGCGATCGAGGCCGCGACGGACGGACGGGTCGGCCAGGGCTCGGTCGGCGCCGGCACGGGGATGAGCAGCTTCGGCTTCAAGGGCGGCATCGGCACCGCGTCGCGCCGGATCAAGGTGGACCGCCAGCATTTCCATCTCGGCGTGCTGGTGCTGGCCAATTTCGGCCGCGCCGGCGACCTGGTGCTGCCCGATGGCCGCCGGCCGGCGCCGCCGACAGAGCCGGCAGCCGAGAAGGGCTCGGTGATCGTAATCCTCGCCACCGACGTGCCGCTGGAACACCGCCAGCTGCAGCGCGTCACCCGGCGCTGCGGGGCAGGCCTGGCTCGGCTGGGCGCCTTCTGGGGCCATGGCAGCGGCGACATCGCACTGGGCTTCACCACCGCCGACCCGGTGGACCACGACCAGAAGCAGGATCTCACCGGCATCCGGGTGCTGAACGAGGCCCGGATCGACCGGCTGTTCCAGGCTGCGGCCGAGGCGACGCAGGAGGCGGTGCTGAACGCGCTGTGCGCTGCCGGCGCCACCATCGGCCGGGCTGGCCATTCCCGGCCCTCGCTGGCCGACTGGCTGATGCAGGAAGGCGCACGATGAAGATCTACATCTCGTCCGACATCGAAGGCGTGGCCGGCGTGGTCTCGCCGCTGCAGGGCCAGCCCGGCAACGCCGAATACGAACGCGCCCGCCGGCTGATGACCGAGGAGGTCAACGCCGCGATCGACGGCGCGCTGGAGGGCGGGGCGACCGAGATCCTGGTCAACGACGCCCACGGCCCGATGACCAACCTGCTGCCCGACCTGCTGCACCCGGCGGCGGAACTGATCCAGGGCAAGCCCAAGCCGCTCAACATGTTCTGTGGGCTCGATGCCGGCCACGCCGCCGTGTTCTGCCTCGGCTTCCACGCCCGGGCGTCGGAGGAGGGCGTGCTGGCCCACACCACCAACGGCTTCGCCTTCCGCGCGGTGCGGCTGAACGGCAGGCCGCTGGGCGAGGCCGGGATCTACGGCGCCCATGCCGGCAGCCTCGGCGTGCCGGTGGCGCTGGTCTCCGGCGACGACCGCTGCGTGGCAGAGCTGCGCGACCATTTCCCCCAGGCCGAATTCGTCCAGGTCAAGCAGGCGCTGGGCAACCGCGCCGCCCGGTCGCTGCCGGTGCCCGCCGCCCGCGCCGCCCTGCGCGAAGGCGCGGCCCGCGCCGTCCGCCGCGCCGGCACCATCCCGCCCTTCCGCATCGACGGCCCCTACACGCGGGAGCTGGAGATGGGCGGCGGGCACCGGCAGCGACCCGGCGGCGCGGTTGCCCAGCCCCTGCTTGACCTGGACGTATTCGGCCGGGGGGAAATGGTCGCGCAGCTCTGCCACGCAGCGGTCGTCGCCGGAGACCACCGCCACCGGCACGCCGAGGCTGCCGGCATGGGCGCCGTAGATCCCGGCC
>NZ_JBYRFX010000240.1:0-1520 GCF_057815775.1 Inquilinus sp. | reverse complement strand
GAAACGGCGCGGGAGCTGATCCTGCCGCGCTTCGGCCGGCTGGAAGAAGGGGCAGTAATGGAGAAGGCCCCCGGCGACCTCGTCACGATCGCCGACCAGGAAAGCGAGATCCGCCTGGCCGAACGGCTGCCCGGCCTGCTGCCGGGATCGCGGGTGCTGGGGGAGGAGGCCTATGCCAAGGACCCCGCCGTGCTCGACCTCCTGGATGGCGACGATCCGGTCTGGATCGTCGACCCGGTGGACGGCACCGCCAATTTCGTCGCCGGCCGGCCGCGCTTCGCCACCATCGTCGCCCTGGCCCGCAAGGGCGAGACGCTGATGGGCTGGATCCATCTGCCGATCGAGAACCGCACCGCCTGGACGATCCGCGGCGAAGGCGCCTGGCTTGACGGGCAGCGCCTGACCCTGGCCAGGCCCGGGCCGCTGTCGACGCTGCGTGGCGGCTTCAACCTGGCGAAGAAACCGCTGGGCTATGCCGCCGGCGTGCTGCGGCTGCGCGACGCCCTTGCCTCGCATGTCCATGTTAACTGCGCCGGCGCCGACTATATCGACGCCGTCAGCGGCCAGATCGATATCCTGGCCTACCGCAAGCTGTTCCCCTGGGACCATGCGGCCGGCACGCTGCTGCATGCCGAGGCCGGCGGCTGGGCCGCTGTGATGGACGGCACCCGCTATCGTCCGACGCTGCGCCAGGGCCCGATCCTGGTGGCGCCGGACGAGGCGAGCTGGCATGCCGCCCGTGCCGCCATGGGCGACATCGCCACCGCGGCCTGACCGTCCGTTCCGGCAGGATTTTCCAAGAAACCCCGTCGCCGCGCCCCTTCGGGCCGGCGGGCGGCTGTTCTGCATAGTCCAGGATTTCATTTGTAGTACGAAAAAACTCGCGCCATGCACGGCGCGAATGATAATTCTGAGATCTGTCCTGTTGGATCGCTTGTTCAGGTCAAAAATCTCAGAGCATTTCAGAACGCGTCGTCGGCTATCGAATAACGGTGGTCATCGGCGCTGATGCGACAGCAACGTCGCTGACTTCATCTTCTCCTCGAAAGACTGAGCCATGACGTCCTCGCACCGGTTGCGGCGAGCCATCGCCGCTGGTTTCGGCATGGCCGCGATGCTGGCCGCCCCAGCCGCATGGTCGGTCGGAAGCGGGCAGCCCTGGGTCGGGACCTGGGCCGTCGCGCCGCAGGCCGCGGACCCGATCAATTTCGCGGGCAAGACGATTCGGCAGATCATGCACACCAGCGTGGCCGGCACCTCCGCGCGCATCCAGCTGTCCAACCTGTTCGGCGACAAGCCGCTCACCGTGCAGGATGTCCATATCGCACTGCGCGCCAGCGGCTCGTCCATCAAGCCCACAACCGACAAGGTGCTGACCTTCTCGGGGGCGAAGTCCGCCACCATCGCGCCGGGTGCGAGCCTGGTCAGCGACGGCGTTGATTTCGCCGTGCCCGCGGCGGCCGATGTGGTGGTCAGCTTCTATGTCCCGACCGTGACCCACCAGCTCACGGTCCACGGCT
>NZ_JBYRFX010000239.1:0-7054 GCF_057815775.1 Inquilinus sp. | reverse complement strand
CTCACCCCAGCAGCGCTGCCAGCACCGCGTCCAGGCGCTGGCGGCCGGCGGGGGTGGCGGTCAGGCGGTCGGTGTCCTCGGCCAGGAAGCCGTGGCCGATCAGCCGGTCCAGGTTGCGGCGATCGATCGCCCGGTCGAAGGGCTGGCCCATCTCGTCGGCGATGCGGGACTTCGCCACGCCCTCGGCCAGACGCAGCCCCATCATCAGCATCTCGTCGCGCCGGGCCTCCGGCGGCACCGCCTCGCGCCCATGCTCGGCATGGCCGGCGGCCTCGACCCGCTCCAGCCATATCTCGGGCGCGCGGTGGGTGCGGGTGCCCCATTTGCCGTCGTTCAGCGTCAGCCGCCCGTGCGCGCCGGGGCCGATGCCGACATAGTCGCCATAGCGCCAATAGGTCAGGTTGTGGCGCGATTCCTCGCCGGGCCGGGCGTGATTCGAGATCTCGTAGCCGGGCAGGCCGGCCGCGCCCAGCACCTCGGCCGTCGCCTCGTACAGCGCCACCTGGGTGTCTTCGTCCGGCAGCACCAGCTCGCCGCGGGAATACAGCGTGTGGAAGCGGGTGCCCTGCTCGATCGTCAGCTGATAGGCCGAGATATGGCCGACGGCATGGTCCAGCGCCCGGCGCAGCTCCGCCGTCCAGCCGGCCACGGTCTGGCCGGGCCGGGCATAGATCAGGTCGAAGGAGAAGCGGTCGAAATGGCGCGCGGCCAGCCCGACGACGGCCGCCAGCGCCTCCTCGGCCGAATGGTTGCGGCCGAGGAAGCGCAGCGACGGCTCGTCCAGCGCCTGGACGCCGAGCGACACGCGGTTCACCCCGGCGGCGCGGAAGCCGGCGAACAGCCCCGATTCGACCGAGGTCGGGTTCGCCTCCAGCGTGATCTCGATACTCGGCGCCAGGCCCCAGCGTTCGGCCGCGCGGTCGATCACGGCGGCGACCGTCGCCGGCTGCATCAGCGACGGGGTGCCGCCGCCGAAGAAGATCGAGGTCAGGGTCCGCCCCGGCGTCAGATCGGCGAAATGGTCTAGCTCCGCCACCAGCGCCCGGCGCCAGCGCTCATGCTCCACCTGCTCCCGGACATGCGAGTTGAAGTCGCAATACGGGCATTTCGACTTGCAGAACGGCCAGTGGACATAGAGGGCGAAGCCGGGCGCCGTCATGGCGCGAAGCAGCGGGCCACCAGCTTGTGGAAGGCGTCGGCGCGGTGGCTCATGCCGTGTTTCTCGGCCGACTCCATCTCGCCGAAGGTCCTGCTGTGGCCGTCCGGCACGAAGATCGGGTCGTAGCCGAAGCCCTTGGTCCCCCGCGCCGGCCACACCAGCTGGCCGCGGATCTCGCCCTCCACCGTCTCGCAATGGCCGTCCGGCCAGCACAGCGACAGGGCGCAGATGAAACTTGCGCTGCGGTCCGGGTTGTCGCCCAGCTTCAGCCGCACCTGCTCGATGGCATAGGCGAAGTCGCGGCCGTTGCCGTCGGGCTTCTCGGCCCAGCGGGCGGAATAGATGCCGGGCGCGCCGCCCAGGCCGCTGACGGACACACCGCTGTCATCGGCCAGCGACGGCAGGCCGGTGGCTGCGGCGACGAAGCGGGCCTTCAGCTCGGCATTGGCGATGTAGCTGTCGCCGGTCTCCTCCGGCTCCGGCACGCCATGGTCGGCGGCCGAGGTCAGGCGCGGCACCCGGCCCTGCAGCAGGGCCGCGATTTCCGGGATCTTGCCCTTGTTGTGGCTGGCGATGACCAGGTGGTCGCCGGCGAAGCGGCGGGCGGGGGAAGCGGCATTCGTCATGATGGACATCAGATACGCGCGCCGAAGGCTGGAATCAAAGGCCGCGGTTGGTGCACTGTGTCGTCTCCAATGCATGACGGGTGGACGAGGACGATGAAGGTCGCATTCCTGGGCATGGGCGTGATGGGCGCGCCAATGGCGGGGCATCTGGTCAAGGCGGGGCATCAGGTCACCGTCTTCAACCGCACCGCGGCGCGGGCCGAAGCCTGGGCCGAGAAGCATGGCGGCCAATGGGCGCCAACCCCGGCCGAGGCGGCCAAGGACGCCGAGATCGTGTTCATGTGCGTCGGCAACGACGACGACATCCGCTCGGTGGTCAAGGGGCCGGACGGCGCCTTTGCCGGCATGTCCGGCAGCGCCATCCTGGTCGACCACACCACGGCGTCGGCCGACATCGCCCGCGAGCTGGAGGCCGAGGCCGACAAGCTGGGCTTCGGCTTCATCGATGCCCCCGTCTCCGGCGGCCAGGCCGGGGCCGAGAACGGCGCGCTGACCGTGATGTGCGGCGGGCGCGAGCCGGTGTTCGCCGTCGCCAAGCCGGTGATCGACAGCTACGCCCGCGCCTGCACCCTGCTGGGGCCGGCCGGCGCCGGGCAGCTGACCAAGATGGTCAACCAGATCTGCATCGCAGGCTTGGTCCAGGCGCTGTCGGAAGGGCTGAACTTCGCCCAGAAGGCGGGGCTGGACGGCAACCTGGTGCTCGACGTCATCTCCAAGGGCGCGGCCCAGAGCTGGCAGATGGAAAACCGCGGCCGGACCATGCTGCAGAACAAGTTCGACTTCGGCTTCGCCATCGACTGGATGCGCAAGGACCTGGGCATCTGCTTCGCGGAGGCCAAGCACAACGGCGCCCGGCTGCCGGTGACGGCGCTGGTCGACCAGTTCTATGCCGCGGTCCAGGCCAAGGCCGGCGGCCGGGTCGACACCTCCAGCCTGCTGCTGGCCCTGCAGGATTGAGGCTCGGTGGAGCCTGTCGACTATGTCGAGGTCGGCCGCGCGGCTCACGAGCTGACGGCCGCCCACGGCCGGGGGGCCTATCGATATGCGGACCGGCTGGCAGAAGAGGCGCTGCAGCGAGAAGAAGCTGACGCGCATCGCTTCTGGCAAGCCGTCGCGGCCTCGCTGAGGCCACGCCAGGGATCGTCGGAGTAGGTTGGGCCGGTGTTGGGTTCGCAGACGCGAATCCAATCTACGAAGCGGCAAGACTGACGTCTCGCGCACCTCCCCGCCAGGAGAATAAGCCCAAAGCGGGGAGGATCGCGCATGGCTTCGGATCTCTTCGATCGCCAGATGGCGATGTACACCAGCTTTCACCGCGACGGCCGCAACCGGCTGACCCATTTCTTCGGCATCCCGGCAATCATCCTGGCCGTGCTTGTGGCGCTCGCCACGGTGCCATTGGGCGCCATCGGCGGCTGGCTGGTGACGCTGGCCGAGCTGGTGGCGGTGCTGGTCTGGCTGCTGTGGATCTCGCTCGACCTCGGGCTCGGCCTGGCGATGGCGGTGGTCATCGTGCCGGGACTGATCGTGGCGCATCTGGTGGTCGATGGCGGCTCGGCCTCGGTCACCTGGATCGTCGCCGCCATCCTGTTCGTCGGCGGCTGGACGCTGCAGTTGGTCGGCCACGCCTATGAGGGCAAGCGGCCGGCCTTCCTGTCGAACCTGTTCCAGCTGCTGATCGGGCCGATGTTCCTGGTGGCGGAGGTCGCCTTCGCCATCGGCCTGCGCTCCGGTCTGAAGCACCGGGTCGAGGCCGTCGCCGACGCCTATGCCGCGAAGGTTGGTCGGTAGCGCGGACTACTTCTTGTAGATCCGGTGGTCCAGCCGGTCGTCGTCCAGCCCGGCCGGTTCCTGGTGCAGGATCACCTCGGCGTTCGGGAAGACGCGCGACAGCGACGCCTCCACCCGGTCGCAGACGGTGTGGGCCTGCCACAGGGTCAGGTTGCCCTCCATCTCGACATGCAGCTCGATGAAGCGGGTGCCGCCGGCGGCGCGGGTGCGCATGTCGTGCAGGTCGACCACCTCGGGGTCGGCGCGCACGATCTCGGCGATGCGTGTCCGTTCGTCCTGCGGCAGCTCCCGGTCCATCAGATGGTCGACGGCGCGGCGGGCGATGCGGGCGGCGGCGACCAGCAGCCACAGCGCGACGCCGATCGCCGCCGCCGGGTCCAGCCACTGCCAGCCCGGGCGCTGGCCGATCACCAGCACTGCCAGCACCACCACGCTGGTGGCGGTGTCGCCGATATAGTTCAGCCGGTCGGCGGCGATCGCGGTCGATTCGGTGCGGCGGGCGACGCCGCGCTGGAACAGCACCAGCGAGATGGTGGCGACCAGCGAGATCGCCATCACGGCGATGCCCAGCGGCACCTCGCTGACCGGTTCCGGCGTCACGAAGCGGCCGGCCGATTCGAAGATCAGCAGCAGGGCGGAGCCGCCGACGAAGGCGGCCTGGGCGATGGCGCCCAGCGGCTCGGCCTTGCCATGGCCGAATCGGTGCGACCGGTCGGGCGGCCGCAGCGCGTGGCGGATGCTAATCAGCAGGATGCCCGACGCGGCGACGTCGACCAGGCTGTCGAGCAGCGAGGACAGGATCGCCGCCGATCCAGTGACCAGCCAAGCGGCCAGCTTCAGCAGCGACAGGGTGGTGGCGACCGAGACGCTGACCGCGGTGGCGGTGCGCATCAGCCGGTCGCGCTTGGCCTGGTCGTCCGCAGCAACCGGGGCGTCGGCCGGGCCGGCGGCGGTCACGGATACAGCCGGTGGTGGCGCCAGCCGTTCATCCCCGGCTCATACACCACCCGGTCGTGCAGCCGGTACGGCCGCTCCTGCCAGAATTCGATGCGCCACGGCACCAGGCGGAAGCCGGACCAGTGCGGCGGCCGCGGCACCGGCCCGTCGGTCTCCTCAGGGCCGAAGCGGCGCGTCGCCTCATCCACCGCCGCCTCCAGCTCCGGCCGGTCGGCCAGCGGGTGCGACTGGGTCGAAGCCCAGGCGCCGATCCGGCTGCCGCGGGCCCGGCTGGCGAAATAGGCGTCGGCCTCAGCAGGGTCGACCGGCGTCACTGGCCCTTCGACCCGCACCTGCCGGCGCAGGCTCTTCCAGTAGAGGCTCAGCGCCGCGCGCGGGTTGCGGGCCAGCTCGCCCCCCTTGCGGCTTTCCAGGTTGGTGTAGAAGACGAAGCCGCGCAGCGCCGCCTCGGCGTCGTCGACGCCCTTTAGCAGCACCATGCGGACCGATGGCACGCCGTCCGGCGTTGCCGTGGCCAGCGCCATCGCGTTGGGGTCGTTGGCCTCATGCGCCGCGGCCAGGGCGAACCATTCCGCGAACAGCGCGAAGGGTTCGTCCGGCGGAACGAAATCGCGGTTAGCGGGTTCGGATGCGGCACTGCCGGCGTTCGGGGCGGAAGGTGGGGTCGTCATGGCGACTCGGCCTTTATTCGGTCGAATTTTGGCTACATTAGGGATCGTCGCCGTGAAGTCCATGGCGCGCAGGACAGGTCCGATGCCCGCCACGGGCATCGCAGGAGGATCGGAGATCATGAGGAAGTTCACCATCGCGGCCGCCCTTGTCGGTGCCGTCGCACTGGCCGGGTGCCAGGACTTCGGACCGAAGCAGGGCGCGGGCACCTTGATCGGCGCCGCCGGCGGTGGCCTGCTGGGCTCGCAGTTCGGCAGCGGCGGCGGCAAGCTGGCCGCCACGGCCGCCGGCGTGCTGATCGGCGCCTGGCTCGGCAACTCGGTCGGCTCCTCGCTCGACCGGTCCGACCAGATGTATGCCGAGCAGACCTACAACCGCACCTTCGAGACCGGCCGCAGCGGCACGGAAAGCTCATGGCGCAATCCGGATTCGGGCAATTACGGAACGGTCACGCCGACCCGTACCTATCAGGACCAGGGCCGCGATTGCCGCGAATTCACCCAGACCATCTACATCCAGGGTCGGGCGCAGACCGGCACCGGCACCGCCTGCCGCAACGGCGACGGTACCTGGCGCATCGTCAACAGCTGACGTCGATCGTTCCGGTCGGTTGAGGAAGGCCCGCCGTGCCCGTCACGGCGGGCCTTCTCCGTTCGGGGGCATGCGGTGCAGCGGGATCGGCCGCTTGTCCGGCTGCGGGCCGGTCAGCCGTTCCGTCACCGGCGGTTCGTCGACCAGCACGGTCGACAACGGCGTGCCCAGGCTGTCCTGGTGCGCCTCCTCGGCGGCGTGAATCCGGTCGGCCAGCGCCTGCAGCCCGGGCCCTTCCAGCCCCGGTACCTCGCCGATCTTGCCGCGCATGCCGACGCCCAGGCCGCGCATCAGATCGGCCAGGGTGGTGACCCGCAGGTCGCGCGACACCAGCCAGGTGTCGGAGGCCGAGCGTTCGACGAAGCGGGCGCGGCGCAACTGCTCCAGCATGCCGTCGAGGGCGGAGATGCCGACCGGCACGCGCTCGACCAGGGTGCGCCGATGCAGCCCGACGCCCAGCCGGCTGGCCGCGGCCAGTTCACGCAGCATGGCGACGGCGATGGTCAGCCGCGGCCCCGGCAGCAGGGCGTCGATCTCGGCCCCCAGCAGCCGGCCGGACCGCCAGTCGGGCAGGGCCGCGGCGATCACCGCGCCGATCAGCACGATCGACCAGGCGAGGTACAGCCACAGCAGGAAGATCGGGATCGTCGCCAGCGCGCCGTAGATCGTCTCATAGGCCGGGAAGGCGCGCAGATACCAGGCGAACAGGCGCTTGGACAGGTCGAACAGCACCGCCGCGATCAGCCCGCCGATCACGGCGTCGACCCAGCGCACCGACCGGTTCGGGATCAGCTGGTACAAGAGCGAGAAGCCGATGAACTGCAGCATCAGCGGCACGAAGCCGATGAACGGGGCCCACAGCTCCTGCCCGACCCCGCCGCCATAGCTGCCGAAGAAGGTGATGGTGAAGGAGAAGCTGGCGACGACCAGGATCGGCGTCAGCGTCAGGATCGCCCAGAAGGTGACGATCCGCACCGCCCAGGCCCGCTGCTCCTTGACCCGCCAGATGCCGTTGAAGGCGTCCTCGATCGTGGCCAGCAGCAGCACCGAACTGACGACGAGGCCGACGATCGAGATCGCGGTCAGTCGCCCGGTGTTCTGGCTGAAGCCCTCGAGATAGTTCAGCACGGTGTGCCCGACCTCGGGCCCCAGCATCTCCACCACCCAGTTCTGGGCCCCGCCCTAGATCACGCCTAAGGCGGGGAAGGCGGTCAAAATTGAAAAGGCTATGGTGGCGATCGGCACCAACGCCAGAAGCGAA